>JBILLI010000455.1:0-6269 GCA_044376155.1 Polyangiales bacterium | reverse complement strand
CTGCACGCGCTGCGAGACCCCGGGCTCGACGTGCTCGCGCCGCTCTGGACCCTCGCGTCGAGCGCGCGGATGCTCGGCTGCGCGTGTGTCGTCACGGGTGCGCGGGAGGTGCTCCAACGCGCGCTGGACGAGGGCGCCTTGGCGCGCGAGCCCGTGACCCACGTCGATGACGTCGCCGACGCGGTGCGCGAGACCCTCGCCCGCGCGGGCGCGGTGGTCGGCGCCGTGCCCGCGCCGCTGCGCTGGATCCTGCAGCGACGGGCCGATCAGTAGATCCGCGGGGCGGTCGGGTCGGGCAGCGTCGCGAAGCTGCCGATCCACGCCGCGCCGTCGCGCCGCACCGAGAACGCCGTGCCTTCGTCGGCGTTGAGGGAGATGACGTCGCCGAGGTGCTCGCAGCCATCACGCACCAGCGCGACGCCGCGGAGGTCTCCGGCCATCAGGGCCACGCCCTGGCCGCTGTCACAGGCGCGTCCGACGCCCGCCGTGCGGCGCGCGGCGATGAACACGGTGCCGTCGTCACGCAGCGCGAGGGCGGCGGAGAGCGCGTCGACGGAGCGCGACTCCCAGGTGGCGCCGCCGTCGTCGCTGACGGCGAGGAGGTTGCGCGCGAGCAGGGCCACGCGTTGTCGACCGTCCCACGCGAGCAGCGGGCGCGCGCTGTTCCAACGAGGGGGCTCGGCCGAGGGCCACGGGGTCGACGATGACGCGCGTCGCCACGTCGCCGCGGCGTCGTCGCTGCGCCAGAGAGAGAACTCCTCGTCGAGCGCGATCGCGCGTCCCGCGACGACGGCGAGCGCGGTGATCGGGCGGGTCGCCGCCGCGCCCTCGCGCGCGCCCAGGCGGGGCCGCCACGAGGCGCCCTCGTCGTCGGAGGTCCACACGCCGCCTCGGAGAATCACCCAGCGATCCCCCGAGGCGTGCACCGACGGGGTCTCCTCCATGGCGCCGCGCTCGACGGGGGCGTCCACCGCGGCGAGGCCCCGCGCGTCGCCGAGGACCGCGCCTCGCTCGCACAGCGCGAGCACCGCCCCTGAGGCGTTGATGCCCAGGGCCACGGCGCGACCGAGGGAGGCCGGGAGGTCCTGCGCGACCCAACGCGCGCGGTCGGGCTCACGCACCAAGAGCTGCCCGCCGTCGGTCGCCACCGCGGCGAAGGGTCCGCGCGCCCGCGCGTCGATGATCCCATGCGCGGACCAGGGGCGCTGCGTGCGGTCGCGCCACCCTCCGCGCGCGTCGAGCTGCCAGAGGCTGTGCAGGTTCGTCGCCCAGAGCGCGCCGTCAGGGGAGGCGTCGAGGGCGAGGGCGAGCTGGCTCCCGGGGAGCAGCCCCAGCGCGCGCACGCCGCGGTCGTCGGCGAGGAGGAGCTGCCGCCCGGCGCTGCCGAAGAACCGCCCGTCCCCTGCGTCCGTGAGCACCGCCGGCGCGTCGCTGACGCCGCGGGACCACGCGAGGGGATGAGCCGCGCGGGGCGCGCCCGATCGTTCGATCTCCAACCATTCGACGCCATCGGCCAGAGCCCACCTGCCATCTCGCCGCGCCGACAGCGCCACGGGGAGCGCGCGGTCGTCGGCCACCGTGATCCATCGAGGCGGGGAGCCCTCGTCGAGCCGCGCCACGCGTCCTCGGTAGAGCGATGGGTGACGAGGGTCGCTCGTATCGGCGCTGGAGACGCTGGCCCAGGTCGCGCCTTCGGGTCCCGCGAAGACGTCCCGCAGCCGTGACGACGGCGGCAGCGCCGGGAGTGCGGTCCAGCGCGCGCCCGCGTCGTCGGAGCGCCAGAGGGGTCCCTCGGGCGCCCAGACCCACACGTGGCCGCCGCGTGCGCGAACGCGCGGAATCGAGTTGGCGGTCAGCGTGCGACCCGGGGAGGGGAGCGCGACGCACGCGCCGTCGGCGCTCGCGCGCCATGCGAGCACGCCTCGATCCTGAAGCCCGAGCACCCAGACCGATCCGCGCTCCGCGGCGACGTCCACCAGCGCCGCGCCATCGTCAGTGGCCTCTTCGCAGATCGGGGTGACCGCGTCTCCTCGCAGCAGGAACGCGCCGCTCTCGGAGATCACCGCGGCGGTGTCGGCGCTCACGGCCGACATCGCACGGAGCGGCATCGGCAGGCTGTTCGCGAGCAGGGAGCGCCACGGCGGCGCGTCGGCGACCCGCGCCGCGGCGCCGGGTTCTGCGGGCGGCGTGGCGCGGGTCGCGGTCGCCTGCATCCGCGCGCACCCCAGGAGCACCAGCACCGCAGCGCGCGCCGCGCTCACGGCCCAGCGTCCCGGCAGCTCCGCGTCAGCGCGTCGCGCCACGGCGTGACGACGAGGTCCTCGTCGCCGAGCTCCCAGGTCGCCTCACGCAGTCCTCGCAGCGCGGGAGGACATCCCTGCACCGACACGAAGACCGCCCACGCGGTGGCCGACCAGGCGTTGCCCGCCTCCACGCGCCCCTGGTCCCGCGCGGCACGACCGCGCCGCACCACGCGTCGCACGAGCGCCGCGGCCGCCTCGCCCGAGAGGGCAGACAGCCCGCCCCCGCCAAGGTGCATCACCTCGCGCGCGGCGAGCTCGTCAGAGCCCTGCGCGAAGCGCGTCGTGCGGCAGGCGTCATCCTGGCACGAAGGCTCCTGGATCGCCTCGATCCACCGCTCCACCTCTTCGGCCGAAGCCTGCGGGTGCCGCCCCTGGGTGGCCTCCCGAAACGATCGCAGCGCCGACACCGCGCGCCGCTTCGCGGCCTCGCCGTCGGGCGCGAGCGCGCCGACCGCGCGCATCGACCACCGCGTGAGCGTGTCGCGGGAGCCGGGCGACGACAGCACCGTGAGACTGTCTTCGAGCAGGCCGGCGGCGTCCCAGCGCGCGCGCAGGGTGCTCAGGTGCCACGCGGGCGCGCCGGGGTGTTGGCTGAGCGAGCGCAGCGCGCGCACCTGCCCGGGCGCGCCGCGCAGCCACGGTGCGAATCGCGCGACCAGCGCCACCGAGTGGTACATCGCCGCGTCGCTGCGCGCGTCACGGTCCGTGCGCAGCGTCACGTCCAGCGTGCGACGCGCCGCCGCGTCGTCGGGGCCCCCCGCGAGCAGCACCGCCACGCCCGCGCTCACGGCCTCGGGACGTCCGCCGCCGGGGAGCGCGCGCCGCGCCTCGGGGGGGAGCCTGGACGGGTCCAGCGTGCGTCGAAGCCATTGCGCCGCAGCGCGTTGTGCGCCGGGCAGGAGCGTCGCGACGGCGAGGCACGGCGCGGCGCCGACGGTCACCGCGCCCTCGAGGACCTGCGCCGTCCACGCGCCGCGGAGCCCGGTCGGGAGCCACAGCACGGAGGTGCACGCCGCGTCCCAGCGACCCACGGAGAACGCGTGACGCAACACCGGCGCGGCCTCGGTCGGGGCCCAGCGGACCACCGCGTCGAGGGTGCCGCGCTCCAGCCCGGCCTGGTCGATGAGCCCGCGAACGTCATCCGGGCGCGCCTCTCCCCAGCGCAGCCACGCGTCGACCCACCGGGCGTGCTCGACGGGGCGCGCCTGCACCAGCGACCAGAGCGCGGCGCCGCCGGTCTGCCCGAGCAGGGTCTCCAGGGTGTGCGCGTCGGCCGCGGACGAGAGCCCCGGGCGCCTCGCGAGCAGGTCGACCCCTTCGGCGGCGAGTTCGTTCGCGGCCTCCCGGGCGGCGGGCGCGTCGCGGTCCCACCCCGCGGCGTCGAGGCGCTCGGCCCAGCGCAGTCGCAGCGATTGCACCGCGGCCGCGTAGCGCGAGGCGGCGTCGTCGACGGACGGCGTCGCCCCCTGAAGCTGCAACAGCGCCGTGATCGCGAGGGCGAGCACGCCCGGACTGTACACCGTCGCGCTAGACTCCGCGGTCGGCGAACATGGCGATCATCGTTCAGAAGTACGGCGGGTCCTCGGTGGCAGACCTCGAGCGCCTCGGGGGCGTCGCCGACCGCGTCCTTGCGGCGCACCGCGCGGGCGACCAGGTGGTCGTGGTGGTCAGCGCGATGGGCAAGACCACCGACCAGCTCCTCGGCCTCGCGCGGCAGATCACGGCGACGCCGCATCGCCGCGAGCTCGACATGCTCCTCTCGGTGGGCGAGCGCACCTCCATGGCCCTCCTCGCCATCGCCCTGCACGCGCGCGGCGTCGACGCGATCTCGTTCACCGGCTCGCAGAGCGGGATCATCACCAACGACCGCCACTTCGACGCCCGGATCATCGAGGTGCGCCCCTTTCGCATCGAAGACGAGCTCGCCCGGGGCCGCGTGGTGATCGTCGCGGGCTACCAGGGCATGAGCTATCGGCGCGAGATCACCACCCTCGGGCGCGGCGGCAGCGACACCACGGCCGTGGCCCTGGCGGCCGCGCTCAACGCGGAGCGCTGCGAGATCTACAGCGACGTCGACGGGGTCTACACCGCCGATCCCCGGGTGGCACCTGGGGCGCGGCACATCCCCGAGATGGGCTACGAGGAGCTGCAGGAGATGGCCGAGGCGGGCGCCAAGGTGCTCAACGCCGAGGCCGTGGAGTTCGCGCGCCGCGAGCGCATCACCCTCTTCGCGCGCCGCACCGCCGACGCGGGGGACCCCGAGGCCCGCGAGACCATCGTCCGCCGCGACGTGCCGGTGCCCTCCCGGGGCGTGCGCGCGGTGGTGGGCGACACCCAGCTCGCGTGGGCGCAGGGGGCACCCCGCGGCGGCGTGCGCGCGGCGCTGGAGGTCCTGCGGGCGCTCGGCGCGCCGACCCGGGAGATCCAGGCGCAGGGAGAGTCCGTGTCGCTCACCATCCCGCTGCTGCGCGTGCCGGACTTTGCGCGCGTCGGGGCCGCCCTCACCGCCCTCGGGATGACCGTTCGCGGCCCCGAGCACGACCCCGTGGGCGAGGTCTCGGTCGTGGGCGCCGGGGTGGCGCACGACGGCGCGGTGCTGCTCGACGCCCTCGCGCTCGCCGAGGACCACGGCGGCGCGCTGGCCGTGAGCACCTCGCCCCTGCGCCTTACGCTGCGGGTGGCCGATCCTGCCGTGAACCCGCTGACGCGCGCGCTGCACGAACGCTTCCTCGGGGCGTGATAGGTTCAGCGCCATGCGTGCCTGGATCTTGGGATGCGCGGCCGTCGTTGCCGCCGCCACCGCGCCGGCGCAGGCGCCGGGATATGTTTCCTTCAGCGTGACCGGCCTCGGCAGCGCCGATGGCACCACCGGGGTGGTGGGCGAGGCGCGGGTCCCCGTGCGCGCCTCCGATGTCACCTCCGAGAACGGTGTCGTGCGCGTCGTGGCTTCGAGCAGTCGCGCGTCGCTGCGTCGACTCACCATCGGGCTCACCAACCCCGTCGCGGGCGAGCGCTACGACGTGGGCGAGGGCACCACGCTGCTGGTGCGCTTCGCCTCGGGCAACGAGCGCGCGCCCGCACCCGGGCGGGGATGGATCCAGGTCGACGCCGCGGACCCGTCGCGCATCGCCGGGACCTTCGAGGCGACCTTTCCGCAAGGGCGAATCCCCATCGAGGTGCGCGGGCGCTTCGAGGTACCGCTGCGGTGAGCACGGGGGCGGCCATGGAGGGCACGATCCTCGTCGTCGACGACGAGCGGAACATCCGCCGCACCCTGCGCATGGTGCTGGAGGGCGACGGCCTTGAGGTGCGCGACGCCGAGCGCGCCGAGGACGCGCTGACGATCCTCGCGGAGGAAGGGGTCGACGTGCTGGTCACCGACATCCGCCTGCCGGGGATGTCGGGCATCGAGCTGCTGGAGCGGGTGAAGCGCGACCCTGCGACGGCGGCGATGCCCGTGGTGGTGATCTCGGGGCACGCGTCGGTCTCCGAGGCCGTCGACGCGGTGAAGCTCGGCGCGACGGATTTCTTCGAGAAGCCCCTCGACCGCGAGCGCGTTCTGGTGAGCGTGCGCAACGCCGTCCGCGCGGCGCGGCTGGAGCGCGAGGTGCGCGACCTGCGCTCGAAGGTCGGCGCCCGCGAGGAGCTCGTGGGCGAGTCGCCCGCGATGCGCAAGCTCTTCGCCGAGGTCGAGAAGGTCGCGCCGACGAAGGGGCGGGTGCTCATCACCGGCGAGAGCGGCACGGGCAAGGAGCTCATCGCCCGCGCCATTCACCGCCTCTCGCCCCGCCGCGACGCGCCCTTCGTGAAGGTGAACTGCGCGGCGATCCCCGCGGAGCTGGTGGAGAGCGAGCTCTTCGGGCACGAGCGCGGGGCCTTCACGGGCGCGGTGTCGCGCAAGCGCGGGCACTTCGAGAACGCGCACAACGGCACGCTGCTGCTCGACGAGATCGGCGACATGCCCCT
>JBILLI010000453.1:0-6273 GCA_044376155.1 Polyangiales bacterium | reverse complement strand
CGCAGCGCCCGCATCAGGCGCTCGTCCGTGAGGTACGAGCGCACGAGCGCATCCATGCTCAAGAACCCGCGGCCGGCGAGCATCCCGGGCGCGAAGCGCAGCAGGTCCCACGGGGTCTCCATGCGCGCGTGCATCACGTGCCGCACGGTGCGGTCCCAGAAGCGCTCGACGTGCTGGCGGTAGGCCTCCCATCCCGCGGTGTCTTGCGGCGCGAAGCGCGCGACCTCGGCCCGCATGAACTCCGCCCGCTGCGAGAGCTCGAGCACGCCCCCCTCGGTGAACACGAAGCGGTAGCTCGGGTCCACCCGCAAGAGCTTGATGTAGTCCGAGATCTGCCGACCGGCGTGTGTCCAGAGGTCCTCGAGCAGCTTGGGGCCCGTGAGAACGCTCGGGCCGAGGTCGAAGGTGTACCCGTCGACGTGCTCCGCGCGCGCCCGCCCGCCGGGCTGCCCGTTGCGCTCCAGCACCGTGACCGACCAGCCCTGTGCCGCGAGGCGCACCGCCACCGCGAGCCCGCCGAACCCTGCACCGATCACCACCGCCCGACGCGCCATCGCTCACCTCGCCGCGCCGCGCGGCCTCCCGGGATCATGCACCCATCGGGGCGCCCCAGGGGAGCTTCGCGCCGACGGATGTTCCGCCCCAGACCCCGCGGGCGCGCGGGTGTGCGTGCGGATATTTCTGGAAAGACGTACCGTGACCGCCACGGAGGTCACGCGTGCTCTCGGTGGACGGCTTCGATCGCCTCGAATTGGTCAGCGAGGGACGCGCGTTCACGGTGTACCGCGCGCGGCGCCTCGCCGATGGCGCCGAGTGCGCGCTCAAGTGCGTCGCCGCCGCAGACCCCGACGGCGCCCTCGCGGCACAGCTTCACCGCGAATACACCCTCGGCGCGGCGGTGGACCCGGAGTTCCTCGCCCGCGCCCTCGCGGTGCTCGAGACCCCGCAGGGGCCCGTGCTCGTGCGGGAGTTCCGCGGTCTGCGCACCCTCGCCGCGATCATCGCCGATGGGCCCTGCGACCCCATGGCAGCCTGCGTGCTCGGCGCCGCGGTCTGCCGGGCCCTCGCGGCGGTGCACCGCGCGGGCATCGTGCACCGCGACGTGAAGCCCTCCAACGTGCTCGTCGACGCGCGCGGGACCCACGCCTGGCTCACGGACCTCGGCATCGCCGCGCGCATGGTCGGCGGGCGCTGCCCCGCGGACCCCGAGCGCGTCGAGGGCACCTTCGCGTACATGGCCCCGGAGCAGTCCGGGCGTACCCAGCGCGCGGTGGTCCCGGCGTCGGACCTCTACGCGCTCGGCGTGGTGCTCTACGAGCTCCTCGCGGGCTCCGTCCCCTTCTCCGCGACCTCTGCCCTGGGGTGGTTCCAGGCCCACCTCGCGCTCGCGCCGCCGGACCTGCGCGCGCGCCGCCCCGACGTGCCCGCGCCCCTCGCCGCGGTGGTGCACCGGCTCCTCGCGAAGGACCCCGACGCGCGCTACCAGAGCGCCGCCGGCGTCGCGCGGGACCTCGACCGCTGCGCCGACGCCATCGCCCGCGGCGACGACCTGCGGGGCTTCGTGCCCGGCGGCGACGACCGACCCGAGCGCTTTCACCGCCCCGACGTGGTCATCGGCCGCGACGGGCTCCTCGCGCAGATCGCCGACGCCTACACCCGCGTCGAGGCCGGAGGGTTCGCCGTGCTCCGCCTCCGCGGCGAGGCCGGCGCGGGCAAGTCGGCCCTCGTTGGCGCGCTGCGCGGCCGCGTCGCCGCCGCGATGTCGCTCTTCGTCGAGGGCAAGCACGACACCCTGCAGCGCAACGTGCCCTACGCCGCGCTCCTCGCCGCGCTGCGCCGCGCCCTGCGCGTGGCCCTCAGCGACGAGCCCGCCGCGCGGGAGGCCTGGCGCGCCCGCGTGGGCGACGCGCTGCGCCCCAACGCCGCCGCCCTCGGGCGCATGGTGCCGGAGCTCGCCGCGCTGCTCGGCCCCCTCCCCGCCGCGCCGCCGCTCGGCCCCGCGGAGTCGGAGGTGCGGTTTCAGCTCGCGCTGCGCGGCCTCGTCGCCGCCCTCCCCGCGCCGGAGCGCCCCGCGACGCTGTTCCTCGACGACCTGCAGTGGGCCGACGAGGCCACGCTGCGCGCCGTCGCCGGCATCGTCGCGCGGGCGCCCGCTGGCCTGCTCCTCGTCACCGCCGAGCGCGACGACGAGCCCGATCCCGGAGAGCTCCGGGCGGCCCTCTGGCGCGAGCTCGGGACGTCTGTGACCACCCTCGCGGTCGGCGCGCTCGATCGCGAGGGCGTCGCGGCGCTGGTCGCGCGGGTGTTCCCCGCCGACGACGCGCAGGTCGCGGCGCTCGCCGACGTGGTGCGCGCGCGCACCCGCGGCAACCCCTTCGCGGCCGTCGAATTCCTCGGCGCCCTCGCGGACGCGGGCCTCGCGCGCTTCGACGCCGACGCGCGCCGGTGGTCCGTCGACGCCTCCGCCGCGGCGGCCTCGCCGCTGCCCGACACCGCCGTCGCCCTCGTCGCGCGGCGCATGGACGGGCTCGACGGCGACACCCGCCAGACCCTCGGCGCCGCCGCGGCGGTGGGCGGTCCCTTCGACACGGCGCTGCTCGCCGCGGTGCGCGCGAGGCCCGCGGCGGACATCGACGCGCAGCTCGCCGCCGCCGCGGCGGAGGGGCTCGTGCGGCAGGTCGCGGCGCATGACGGCCTCGGCTGGCGCTTCGCCCACGACCGCGTCGAGGAGGCGGCCTTCGCGGCGCTCCCCTCGGGGCGCCGCGCGGAGACCCACGCCCGCATCGCCCGCTGCCTCGCGGCGCGCTGGGGCGAAGACCTCGACGCCCCGCGGCTCTTCGCCGTGGCGCACCAGTACGCCCTCGGCCGCGACGCCCTCGACGCCGACGACGTCGCCGCGCCCTCCCTCGCGCGCCGCGCCGGCGAGCTCGCGCGGGAGGCCGGCGCGTGGCGCGCCGCGCTCGGTCACTTCGAGCTCGCCGCGGCGCGGCTCCCCGGCGGCGGAGACCTGGAGCTCCAGCTCTCTCGCGCGGAGTGCGCGTACCTCGGCACGGACTTCGACGCCCTCGACGGCGCCGCCGCCGCGGCGCACGCCCGCGCGGCGAGCCCGACGGACCACGCGCGGGTGGACGAGGTCCTCGTGCGCGCGCTCAACCACCGCGGCGAGCACGCACAGGCCGTGGCGCTCGCGCTGCGCGCGCTGGAGACGCTCGGGCATACGTTCCCCGCGAAGCCCGCGCCCCCGCACATCCTCGCGGGCCTCGCCATCACCCGCGCGCGGCTCGGCCGCCGCCGACCGGAGGACCTCGACGCGCTCCCGATGCTCACCGACCCGGCGCAGGCCGCGGCGCTGCGGCTGATGGTCTCGGCGTCGAGCTCGGCGTTCTTCGTCTCGCCGACGCTCTTCCCGCTGCTCGCGTTGCGGGTCGTGCAGGTGACCCTCGCGCACGGCGCGTCGGCGCTCGCGCCCTTCGGCTACGCGGCCTACGGGCTGCTGCTCGCGGTGCACTTCGGGCAGCTCGACCGGGGCTACCGCTTCGGCGAGCTTGCACGGCGCGCGGCGGCCCGCGACGAGGCCTCGGCGGCGCTCCGCGGGCAGGTGGAGTTCCTGTTCAACTACTGGATCCGGCACTGGCAGGCGCCGCTGGCGCTCTGCGCGGCGGACATGACCGCGGCCGCGGCCATCGCGCTGGAGCGCGGGGGCCTGGAGTACTGGTCCTACAACCTCACCGGCGGCGCGGCGACGGACCTCCTCCGCGGCGCCCCGCTGGACCCGCTGGACCTCCGCGTGCGACGCGACGCCGCCGCGCTGCGCGAACTCCGGCAGCAGAAGACCCTGGTCTTCGCGGTCGCGATGCGCGCGGTCCTCGCCGACCTGCGCGGGGATGCGGCCCGCGACGCCCTCCTCGCGGAGACCGCCCGAGGCCTCGACGGATACCGCGCCAGCGGCGACGTCAACGGTGTCGCGAACCTCTGCATGCTCGACGCCTTTCGGCTCGCGCTCACGGACCGCCCTTCAGAGGCCCTCGCCGCCGCGGAGGAGGCCGAGCGGCACATCGAGGTTCTCGCGGGGCAGGTCTACCTCCCGGCGCTGCGGTTCGCGCACGCGCTCGCACTCGCGGACGCGCTCCCGACGCTCCCGCCGCTTCGGCGCGCTGCGGGGCACCTCAAGCTCCGGCAGCTCGTCGGGGCCTTCGAGGGGTGGGCCCGGCGCTCGCCGGAGAGCTACGGCCGCCGTGCGGCGCTGCTCGCCGCGGAGCTGTGCCGCGCCGAGGGCCGCGCGAAGGACGCAAGCGCGGGCTACGATGCCGCCATCGCCCGCTGCGACGCGGAGGCCTCGGAGGGCGACGCCGCGCTGATCTACCTGCGCGCGGCGCGCTTTCACGACGCGCAGGGGCACGCGGTGATCGCCCGCAGCCTCGCCGCCGAGGCCCGCGTTCGCTGTGTCCGCTGGGGTGCGGTGCGCCTCGCGCGGGACCTCACGGCGCACTTCGACCTCGCCGACGCGCCGGTGCGGAGCGTTCGACCCGCGGCGCCGACGACCTCGACGCTGCTCGGGTCGGTGGACTTCACGTCGTCGCTCAAGGCCGCCCGCGCGATCTCCGAGGAGATCGAGCTCGACCCCCTGCAGCGCAAGCTCGTCGCGGTGGTCATCGAGAACGCCGGCGCCCGACGCGGCGCGCTGCTGAGCCTCCGCGACGGCGCGCTCACGGTCGTGGCCGAGGGCGCCGCGGGGGCTGAGGTCACCCTCGGGTCCGTGGCCCTCGACGCGCACCCGGCGCTGCCGCGGCGGGTGATTCGGTACGTCGCGCAGACCGGCGAGACGGTGCTGCTGCACGACGCCTCGCGCAGCGCGGAGTTCGGCGGCGACCCGGGGCTCCGCGGCGCGCGCTCGGTGCTGTGCGTCGCCCTCGCGCGGCAGGGCGCGGTGACCGGCGTGGTGTACCTGGAGCACGACGACGCCGCCGGCGCGTTCACCCCGGAGCGCGCGGAGGTCGTGCGGGTGCTCGCCGCACAGGCCGCGGTCTCGCTGGAGAACGCCAGGCTCTACGCCGACCTCGCGGGCGCCCTGCGCCGGCAGATCTCGCTCACGGAGGCGAACGCGCGCTTCGTGCCCGCGGAGTTTCTCTCGGCGCTCGGGCGTGGCGGCATCGACGAGGTCGCCCTCGGAGACTCCGTGCAGCGCGAAATGACCGTGCTGTTCTCGGACATGCGCGGGTTCACGCGGCACGTCGAGGGGATGTCCCCGGTGGAGAACATCTCGTTCATCAACGGGTACCTCTCGGCGATGGAGCCCGCGATCCTCGGCCGCGGGGGCTTCGTCGACAGCTACATCGGCGACGCGATCATGGCGCTGTTCGCGGTCCCGCCCGCGGAGGCGGTGGCCGCGGGGGTGGAGATGCACCGGCGGCTGCGCCCGATCAACGCCGCCCGCGCGGCGGCGGGGCAGCGCACGATCCGCATCGGCGTGGGGCTCAACACCGGCGAGCTCACCCTCGGCACCATCGGCGGCCCGCAGCGGATCAAGTGCGGGGTCATCGGCGACTGCGTGAACCTCGCGGCGCGCATCGAGTCCCTGACGAAACGTTATGGCGCGGGGCTGATCGTGGGCGAGCGCACCCACGCCCTGCTGCCCCCGGAGGCGTTCCTCACCCGCGAGCTCGATCGGGTGCGGGTGGTGGGGAGGCTCGCGCCGGTGACGCTCTACGAGGTCCTCGACGCCGACGACGACGTGCTCCGCGACGCGAAGCGTGACGCCCTCTCGGAGTGGGCGACGGCGGTGCAGTCCTGGCGCGCGGGGGACGTCGCGGAGGCCGCGGTTCACTTCCGCCGGTGCCGCGACGCCGCGCCCGACGACGCCGCCGCCGCGCTGCGCCTCGCCCGCTGCGAGCGCGCGCTCCGCGAGGGTCCGACGGCGCCGTGGTCCGACGTCGAGGACCTGCTCGAGAAGTAGGGCCCGCGGCGCGCGGATCGACGAGGGCCGAGGGCGCTCCCCTTTCAAGGTGTCGCGAAGGCCCTCGCGCTCGCGAGAACATCGGGGTTCGGCGCCATGCTTCGTGCGCGGGATCTCCGCGCGGTTTGGGATCCTCGCGAGAACTCCGGGGTTCGCCGTCGCGCGCGGTTCGCGGGATCCGCGGCTCACCCCGGGCAACTGTCGGTGGTCACTCGGCTCCGCCGAGTTGCAGCACGCGCGTCTCTAAGCAGGGATCCGTACTTTCTGCAGTGTGGACTTGAATTCTCGTGGTCTCAACCGTCACCGCGAGCCCCCCCCCC
>JBILLI010000452.1:0-6280 GCA_044376155.1 Polyangiales bacterium | reverse complement strand
GCATGCGCTGCAGCTCCATCGCGCGGGTGATCCCTTCGCCCACGGTGGACGCCGTGGTGAGCACGAGCATCGGGAGCAGGCCGCCCTGCGGCGCGAGGAACTCCGCGAGGTGCACCCCGAGGTCGTCGTCGTCGAGGAGCACCGGGAGCTCGGCCCAGAGCCGCTGCGCGGTGGCCACCGGGACGCGGGCGGAGAGGTCCTGCAGCGCGTCCCACGAGAGGCCGAAGTGCGCCGCGAGGTGGGCCGGGTCGTGCCCCCGGGTGGACGCGTACTCGAGCAGCGCGCGGAACACGTTGCCGGTGACGGTGGCGCCGCCCCCTCCCGCGCTGGATGGGTGTCGAAACATCGGTCTCCCCAGGGAGCTACGGAACTCCCCGAGAACAAAGTCCCTCCGCGCCGCGAGGTCAAGCGGTGACGGCGCGGGGCGCGGGCGCGGTGCGTGGCGCGGGCGCCGCCGTCGCGTCGGGGGAGGGGGCGTAGCAGCCGCAGCGGGCGCAGCGCGGCGGGGCCAGCGCGGCCTCGGCGACGGGGGCCTGCATCAAGACCGCGAGGGCCACCGCGAGGGGACCCAGCGCGACGATCCCCAGGCCCGTGAGGGCCGCGCCCGTGAGCATCACCACGAACGCGACGTAGACCCCCGCGAGGGCCAGGCGAGGCGCCAGCCCCGGGCGCCGCAGCGGACCCTCGTGCCCACATCGTTCACACCGCGCGCCGTCTCTGGATGACATCGGGCAGATCCCTCCGCGCGCCCACCCGGGCGTCGCGTCTCCAGAGGTAGGGGCGATCCCCCGCGGCGGCATTGATCGTTCGCGACGGCGGTGTTGATCCGACGCGCCAGGGCGGTCAGGTCTCGAGGTCCTGCACGAGCACGAAGGGCTGCACGACCACCGCGAGCCAGCGGCGCTGGGGCGACTCGGGCCACGCCGCGCGCTCCTCGGGGGAGGGCCGACGCAGGGCGCCCTCCGTGAGCCACGTCGACACCGAGGTCGTGTCGTCGCGGGCGATGGCGACGGCGCCGTCGAGGAGCGTGAGGGGGGGCACCACCACCAGCACGACGTCGCGCTGGAGGTGAGCGCCGAGGTCGCTGCCGAACACCTCTCCGCACTCGGTCTGGAGCCGCGCGCGGAGCTCAGATTCATCGCTCATGCCCGCGAGCATGCCATGGGGTGGGGGCCGCGGTGGAGGGCGCCGCGGGGCGTCTCCGCGCGGGTCGAGGCGCGATCCCACCCGCGGTGATACCGTCGCGCGCGATGAAGCTTCACGAAGTGGCGCGGATCGCGCTCGACGAGTCCACCAACGCGCTGGCGCTCTCGCCCGACGGCAGCCTCGTGGCGGTCACCACCTTCGACCAGAAGATGCGGCTCTACGACACGGCGACGTGCGCGCTGCGCAAGGCGCTGCACCTCGGCACGGCCTTTCCGCACTCGGCCAGCTTCTCCCCCGACGGGCGGTGGGCGGTCTCGGGCGCGAAGTCCCTCACGTTCTTCGACACCGCCACGGGGAAGAAGGGCGTGTCGATCAAGGGGCACCGCCACGAGGTGCAAGACGCGACCTTCTCGGCCGATGGGGGCACCTTCTACACGGCATCGGGCAACAGCTACACGCCCGCGGATTGGTCCCTGCGCGCGTGGGACGCGGCGAGCGGCGCCGAGCGCTGGCGCTGGAAGGCCGCGCGCGAGGTCTACGCCGTGGCCGCCTCGCCCGACGGACGCACCGTCGCCGCGGGCGACGCCGCGGGCAACATCACCCTCCACGACGCCGACACGGGGGCGGTGCGGTGGTCCGTGGCCACCGGGCGGTGGGTGTACTGCCTGCGCTTCACCCCCGACGGCGCGACGCTCGTGGCCTCGGGCGACGCGCCGGGGCTGCGCGCGCTGCGGGTCGAAGACGGTCAGGCGCGCGACATCCCCTCCGACGCGGGCGGGCGCGACTTCGCCATCACCTCCGACGGCGCGCGGGTGATCCTCGGGTGCAACGTGTACGGCCGCGCGGTGCCGCTGCGTGTGTTCGACCTCGCCACCGGCGCGCAGATCGCCGAGGGCCCCGCGCTGGGGAGGCTGCCCCAGGGCGTCGCGCTCTCCCCCGACGGGTCGCGGCTCTACGTGCTGATGTACGATCCCCACGCCCTCGTGGTCCTCGCGGTGTCGTGACCCGCGCGCCGCGCGTGCGATACCGTGGCGCGCATGGCGAAGCGGCCCGCGTGGACGGTCGGAGAGGTGTTCGCGTTCCCGGGTGACCACGACGGCTGGGGCGCGTGCCAGGTGGTGCGCGCCGGGGCCAACGGCGAGGTCGAGGTCGTCGTGCTGGACCACCTCTCCGACGCGCCGCCCACCCTCTCCGATGTGTGTCTCATCCCCTTGCGGCAGAGCCGCTTCGGCGCCAACGGCGCCCTGCAGCGCATCCACGTCATCGACGCGCTCCCCGACGATTTCGTGCGGCTCGGGCGCGCCGACGCGGTGGTCCCCGAGGCGCCGCACAGCAATGTGTGGGCCTTTCTCACGTCGCGGCGCAACGACGTCTGGGAGGAGCGTCGCTGGGCACAGATCCCTGCGGATGTGCGCGACGCCTACAACACGGCCTCGGTCCATGACCGGGTGGAGATCTGCGTCGACGGGCTGCCCCATCCCCTCCCGCTGCGGCAGTCCTGGCTGCACCTCGACCTCACCCGCGGCGCGCCCGCGCAGGGCACCCTCGCGCCGCGGGACCCCGCGCGCTTCGACCCCTCGGTGCTCGACGCGCTGCCCTGCCTCACCGAGCTCCGGGTGACGGGCGCGGCCCCGTGGCTCCCGGCGTGGCTCGCGCGCCGCCCGGTGCTGCGCACGCTGCGCTGGCAGCGCCCCGACGCCGCGGCCCTGGACCTGCGCGCGTCGCATCTCGACCTCCTCGCGCTCACGGCCCCCGACCTGCGCGCGCTGGCGCTGCCCGACGCCCTCGAGGACCTGCACCTGCTCGCGGATCCCGCAGAGACCCTCGACGTCACCACGAAGGACCGCGGGCGCGCCCTGCGCGTGGAGCTGGCGATCTGGCGCACCGAGGCCCTGCGCGCCGTGCGGGGCGTCGAGGCGGCGCGTGGCCTGGTGGTGCGCGGCTTCACCACGCTCGACCTCGCGTCGCTGTCGCCCTACACCCGCTGCCGGGAGCTCTCCCTCGCCGGGGCGCCGGGGCGCCTCCAGGGGGGCTCCGGGCTGGGCGCGCTGACCGCGTTGCAGATCCTGCATCTGCGCGGCTGCGTGGCGCTCGACGCCGCCGAGATGCCGCCGCTGTCGTCGTGGGCGCAGCTCCAGGAGGTCCGCGCCTGGGGCTGCCACGCGCGCGACATGGCCGCGTTGAAATCTCGCTGGGGGCGTGACCCGCGGGTGCACCTCCGCGCGCCCATCAACGACGACGACGTCTTCGCCACCACGGGCCACCCCGTGCTGCGCTGGCCCGACGACACGCGCCGCGGGGTGGTGACGCGCGCGTACGCCCTCACCGCGAAGAAGCTCTGCCTGCCGAGCCTCACCGCGGTGGTCGCGCAGAAGTCCCTGGCGTCGTTCGTCGCGGGGGTTCGTCGCGCGGTGACCGCGACGGGGCCGCTCACCGACGGCGAGCGCGCCGACCTCGCGGTCTGCTGGGCGCAGCTCGTCGCGCGGGCGCGCGCGCGATGCCCCACGCTCGACGTGCGCGGGACGCGGGTCGCGTGGTGAGCCGTCACGCCGCGGGGCGCGACCTTCTCCGCGGCCCGCGCGGGCGCGCGCTCACCCCGGCACGTCGGCCTCGACGAGCAGGGTGAGGAGCTGCAGCGACTCCTGCCAGCCCAGCAAACACATCTCCGCGGGGATCACCGCGGGCACGCCCGTCTGTTCGATGCGCAGCTCGGTGCCGCACGCGACCTCCTGGAGGTCCACGGTGACCTCGATGACGCCGGGGAGGTTCGGGTCGTCGAAGCGGTCGGTGTAGCGAATGCGCGCGAAGGGCGTGAGCTCCAGGTACTCCCCGCCGAAGGCGTGGCTGTGACCCGAGCCGAAGTTGGTGAACGACATGCGAAAGGTGCCGCCCACGCGCGCGTCGGCGTGGTGCACGCGGCCGGTGAAGCCGTGCGGCGGCAGCCACTTCTCCATCGCCGCCGGGTCGAGGAACGCGCGGTAGACCCTCTCGGGCTTCGCGCGCAGCACGCGGTGCAGGCGGATGGTGTGGGTGCTCATCGCGCGGGGTGTCCGCCGCGCGGCGGGGGACGGTCAAGAATTCCGTGGGGGTGCGCCGCGGCCTCGTCGGCCCGGCGCCGTCGCTTGACGCGGCGCCCGTGCAGCCCCACGCAGGCTCGGCATGACCGAGCTGCCGCGAGACCTCGACGACGTAGAGCGCGCGCTCGCGTACCACCGCCGCACCCGCCACGCGCCCGGGCGCTACGCCCGCGCGCTGGGGTACATGGACTGGGCGACCCAGCCCGATCCGTTTCGGCGCTTTGAGGGCGCACAGGTCGTCGCGCTCGACCGCCCCGACCCGACGCCGACGCCCAGCTTCGACGCGCTGTACGAGACCCTCGCCCCGCGGAGCCTGGACCGCGCCGCCCTCTCGCAGCTCCTCTTCGACGCCCTCGCGTTGAGCGCCTGGAAGCAGCACGGGCAGAGCCGTTGGTCGCTGCGCGTGAACCCCTCCAGCGGCAACCTGCACCCCACCGAGGCCTACGTGATCGCGCCCGCGCTGGACGGCATGGGGGAGGGCGCCGCGGTCTGGCACTACCAGCCCTTCGTGCACGGGCTCGAGCGTCGGCGCGCGCTCACGCCCGAGGCCCTCGCGGCGCTGGCCATCCCCGAGGGCGCCGTGCTCCTCGGCCTGAGCTCGATCCACCTGCGCGAGTCGTGGAAGTACGGCGAGCGCGCGTACCGCTACTGCCAGCACGACGTGGGGCACGCGCTCGGTGCGCTGGCCTACGCCGCCGCGGCCCTGGGGTGGCGCGCCCGCGTGACCCGCGCGACCGACGACGACCTGTCGCGGCTGCTCGGGCTCGACGCGCAGCACGAGGCCTCGCCCGAGGGCGCCGAGCGGGAGCACCCGGACGTGCTGGTGATGGTCGGTCCGCCCGAGGTCCTCGACCCGATGTACCGCCCCACCACCGAGGCGCTCACCCGGGTGGAATCCTGCGCGTTGGCGGGCACCCCCGCGCGCCTCTGCGACGATCACCACCCCTGGCCCGTGATCGACGAGGTCGCGCACGCGTGCCGCCGGGCAGAGGTCGACCCCGTGGAGCCCGCGCCCGTTGCCCCCGCGATGACCTGGACCGACCGCGGCGGCAGCGCCCGTCACGTGCTCCGCACCCGGCGCAGCGCCGTGAGCATGGACGGCGTGACGCGCGCCACGGCGGAGGTCTTTCACCGCATGCTCGCGCGCCTCGCGGGCCACGAGCCGCAGGCCACCACCACGCTCGCGCCGCGGGTGCACCCGGCCCTGCTGGTGCATCGCGTGGAGGGGGTCGAGCCGGGACTCTACCTCCTGCCGCGCACGCCGCAGGCGGCGGCGTCGCTCCGTGCGTGCACCGACGGTGCGCTCGCGTGGGAGGCGATGGCGCCCGCCGCGCTGGGTTGGTACCGACTGCTGGAGGGCGACGCGCAAGCCGCCGCGCGCGCGGTCATGTGCGGGCAAGACATCGCCGCCGACGGCGCGTTCACCGTGGCGTTCCTCGGCGAGCTCGCGCCGGCCCTGCGCGAGGGCGGCGCGCACCGCTACCGCGCGCTGCACTGGGAGGCAGGGCTGCTCGGGCAGGTGCTCTACCTCGAGGCCGAGGCGTCGGGCCTGCGCGCGACCGGCATCGGGTGCTTCTTCGACGAGCGCGTGCACGACCTGTTGGGCCTCGATTCGCAGCGCTTCGCGATGCTCTACGGGCTCTCCGTGGGCGGGCCCGTGGACGACGCCCGGCTCGTCACCCTGGAGGGCTACGCGCACCTCGCAGAGGGGGCTGCTGCGCGTGGGGGAGCATCGTGAGCGCGCGTTGAGCCCGCGGTGCCTCCGACCCGCGGACACTTCGGCGGTGGCGGAGCGGTCGGCGGAGAGAGATCCTCGGGGCGATGAGGGGACGCGCTGGCGGGCGTCGCTGGTGTGCGTCCCGGTCACCGAGGTGGGCACGGGCCGCGGCGACGACGGGCGGTGAGGGACACCCCTTTCAAGGTGCCGTCGGGACCCTCGCGAGAACTCCGGGGTTCGACGCGCTCTGAGGGCGGGTGGTGAGGGTGCGGCTCCTTTGCTGTCGTGTCGCGCGCCACTTCTTGCGAGGCCGCTGTGGTGGCCCTCATCCCCCAACCCC
>JBILLI010000479.1:0-6002 GCA_044376155.1 Polyangiales bacterium | reverse complement strand
CGGCCGTGGCCGGGTCGAGGGCGAGGAAGGTCTTCATCTGCTTGAGCCAGATCTCCTGGCCCCGCGGATCGGTGGTGTCGAGGCGGAGCTCGTTCACGAGCTTCACCGACATGTTGATCCAGTCTTTGTAGCAGTTCGCGCAGATCTTCTGCTGGATCTCCACGCCGAGGTCGGCGAGCTTGGTCCCCGCGCGAAAGGGGGGATTCTGGAGCCCAGGGTTCTCCTGGCCGCACTTGGTGCACTGCACGAGGGTGGTCATGTCGCTGGGCCCGCTTATGGGGCACGAGGGTCGCGTTGCGCAAGCGGGAACCCGCCAACGACGGGCGGGCTTGTGGGGTCTACCGCGCGCGGGTTTATGATGTCCCTCGTCTTGTTCAACACCGCCGCCGCCGCGCCCCCCGGGCGCATCGGAAAGTACGACGTGCTGGGAGAGCTCGGCTCCGGCGGCATGGCCGTGGTGTACCGCGCGCACGACCGCACGCTCGACCGCGACGTGGCGGTGAAGGTGCTGCACCCGCACCTCGCCCGCGACGCGCAGTGCCGCGGTCGCTTCGCCCGCGAGGCCCGCGCCGCCGCGCGTCTGCGCCACCCCAACATCGTCGAGGTCTACGAGTTCAGCGACGAGGCCGACGACCAGAGCTACATGGTCACCGAGCTCCTCGAGGGGCCCACGCTGCGGCGCTTCGCGGAGTCGCACCCTGCCACCTGCGCCGAGGTCGCCGCGGCCATCGGGGTGGTGCTCTGCGACGCCCTCGCGCACGCCCACCGGCAGGGGGTGATCCACCGGGACGTGAAGCCCGACAACCTCATGCTGCAGACCGGCGGCGTGCTGAAGCTCACGGATTTCGGCATCGCGCACGTGGCCGACCAGCGCGAGATGACCGCCACGGGGCAGGTGCTGGGCTCGCCCGCGCACATGGCCCCCGAGCAGATCGAGGGCACCGCGGTCGACGCCCGCACCGACCTCTTCGCCGCGGGCACGGTGCTGTACTTCCTCGCCACCGCGCGGCTGCCCTTCGACGGGCCCAACGCGCACGCGCTGCTGCGCAAGATCCTGGAGGGTGACTACCCCGATCCGCAGCGGGTGGCGCCGAAGGTGGGGCACCGCTTCGCGGCGATCCTGAAGCGCTCGCTGGAGCGCGACCCCGCGATGCGCTACCCCGACGCGGCGGCGATGCGGGCCGACCTCATGGCCTTCCTCGCCGACGTGGGCTGGACCCTCCCCGACAAGGAGCTTCAGCGCTACTTCGCCGACCCCGAGGGCACCCTCGACGCGCTGCGCGAGACCCTGCGCGAGAGGCTCCCGGCGCTGGGCGAGGCCGCGCGGCGCAGCGGAGACATCCCCGGGGCCATGGGGTACTTCAACCGCGCGCTGGCCTACGACCCCAGCGACATGCGGGTGGTGGCGCTGGTGCGCGGCATCGCGCGGCGTCGGCAGCAGGAGCGCACGCTGAAGTCCGTGGGGATCATCGCGGGCGCCGCGGGCCTCACCTCGCTCGCGGTGGTGGCGGCGCTGTCGTTCCGCCGTCCGCCGCCCGCGGTGCGGCCCGAGTCCCACGCGAGCGCGACGCCCGCGACGCCCGCGACGCCCGCGACGCCCTCGACGCCCTCCCCCGCCCCCTCCGCCCCCGCGGTGCCCGACGCAGGCCCGCGCGAGGTCGTGGTCGCGCCGGTGGCCCCCGACGCGGGCCATCGGGCGGTGCTCACGGCGTCCTCTCGTCGCACGACCACCGCGCACCCGCGTGCGTCCCACGCGTCCCCGAGCGCGCCCGTGGCGATGCAGGCGATCGAAGTGACGTTCCCCGGCTGTGTGAATGTAGAGTACTCCTTGAGCACCGAGGGTCAGACGCGTCGATGGGCTTCAGGTCAGCGGATCAACGTCCCCGTGGGACCTGCGGTCATTCGCGCCCGCTCGCTCTTCGGCGACTGCCAGAGCCGCGACCAGGCCGTGACCATCGAGGCGACGAGCGGGGTGCAGCGCCTGCGGGTGCCGCTCCGCCGGGTGACCCCCGAGAGCAGCACGGCCTCGGTGCGCGACGCGTCGCTCTCGTACAACTGATCCTCGGCCTCGCGCTGCTCGCGGCCCCGGTCCCCGCGCGGGCCGACGAGCTCGACGACGTGATGCTCGCCCGCGACACGCTGTCGAACGGCGACTACGCCCTCGCGGGCAGCATGCTGCGGCGGCTCATCGACCTCGCGCCGACGCACACGCAGCTCACCGCGGTGCTCCCCACGCTGCGCAAGATGTACGCCGCGGCCCTCTACGCGCAGCGCAACAGCACCCCGCAGAACCTGCAGACGTGCCGCGCGCAGCTCACGACGCTGCTGCGCGAAGACCCCACCGCGCTGCTCGACGGGTCGCTCTACGAAGACGGCCTGCGGCGGCTCTTCGACGAGGTGCGCGACGAGCTCCGCGACGAGCTCACCCAGATCACCACCCAGCGCGTGGTCGACCGCCGCCGCGCCGAGGAGGAGCGCACCGCCCGCCGCGCCCTCGCGATGCGCCTGCTCACCAGCGAGACCGTGGTCCAGAGCTCCGCACCGCGCGTGCTCACCCTGCTGCCCTTCGGCGTGGGGCAGTTCGTGAACGGCAACCCTGGCGCGGGCTGGGCGCTGCTCGCCACCGAGGGCACGCTGGCCCTCGCGAGCCTCGTGACGGCGTCGGCCTACGCGGCGCTGCAGGCCGAGCGCGACAGCCTCGTGGTGCAGGGGAGCGCCCGCGGCAACGCCATCGAGGCGACGTACTACAGCGCCACCATCACCGGCGGCGTGCTGCTGCTGAGCGCCGTCGTGGGGGGGCTGCAGGCCTTCGTCGCGTGGCGCCCCGAGCGCACGGTGACCCGCCCGCGCGCGCTCCCCGAGGGGCTCCAGGGCGTGCAGATCTCCGTCGCGCCCTGGGCCAGCGAGCACGCCGCGGGGGCGGTGCTGGGCGGGCGATTCTGACCGCACCGCGCGGCGTGCTACACCCACGGGACGCATGAAGGCGCTACGCGGTCCGCTGGGGTCCATCGTGGAGTTGCTCTCGAAGCGCAAGGCGCCGAAGCCGCCGCCCATCGAGGTGCGTCGCTTCGCGGGCCCCGCGGCGTATCAGAACGCCCTCGACGGGATTCGCGTCGCCCACCTCACCGACCTGCACGTGGGCCGCGTCACGCCCCTCACGGTGCAGCGCGAGGCCGTCGCCCTCGCCAACGGCGCTGAGCCCGACCTCACGGTGATCACGGGTGACTTCGTGTGCCACTCGCAGAAGTACCTCGACGAGCTCACCGCGGTGATCTCCGAGCTCAAGAGCCCGGTGCTGTGTGTGCTCGGCAACCACGACCACTGGTCCGGCGCCGAGGCCGTGCGGCGGGCGCTGCGCAAGGGCGGGGCCGAGGTGCTCGACAACGCGCACACCACGCTCACGCTGCGGCACCAACGCCTGCAGGTGGTGGGCCTCGACGACGCCTACACGGGTCACGCCGACCGCGAGAAGGCGCTGAAGGGACTGCGCGCGGACCTCCCCACGCTGGGCCTCTCGCACATCGCCGAGGAGGCCGACGCGCTCTGGGCCGCGGGCGTGCCGCTGGTGCTCTCGGGGCACACCCACGCGGGTCAGGTCACCGTGGCGAAGCTGCACGAGCTCAGCATCGGGCGCATCGCGGGGCACAAGTACGTGCACGGGCTCTACGGCGACCGCGGGACCACCGGGGCGGTCTACGTGGGCGCGGGCGTGGGCGCGGCGATCATCCCGCTGCGCGTGGGCGAGCGCGGCCGCCGCGAGGTCACCCTCTTCGAGCTGGGCGCGGCCGTGGGGAGCTTCGACGAGCACCACACCGAACAGCGGGCGTTGCCGGGGAGAAAGCCCTCGAAGCGCGCCACCGCGCGGCGCGCGCGCATGGGGCGCAACAAGGCCTCGTAGCGACTACTTCGCGAGCGCGGCCTTCACCGCGTCGAGGTCGGGGAAGATCCCGGGGTGCTCACCCACCCAGGCGTAGGTGATGGTCCCCTCGGCGTCGATGACGAACACCGCGCGCTCGGAGACGCCCACGAGGCCGAAGGCGAAGGCTTCGCGGTAGACGTCGTAGTCGCGCGTGGCGGTCTTGTTGAAGTCCGAGAGGAAGGGGAAGGTCGCGCCGGTCTCGGCGCGGAACTTCTGCGCGCTGAAGGGCATGTCGACGGAGATGGCCAGCACCTGCGCGCCGAGGGCCTCGTACGACGAGAAGTCGTCGCGCACCGCGCACATCTCCTTGGTGCACACGCCGGTGAACGCCGCGGGGTAGAACAGCAGCACCACGGGGTGGCCGCGCAGCGCCGAGAGCGTGACCGTCTCGCCAGGGACCGAGGGGAGGGTGAAGTCAGGAGCCTTTGTGCCGACCGCGAGCGCCATGGGGATCTTGTTCCATTCGGGTTCGAGACGGCGTGTGATGCACCATGGCTCAGGCGCGTTTCGCGACGTCGCGCAGGCCCAGCCAGACGTGCAGCAGGGCCATGAGCATGCCCTCCTCGCAGTAGTCGATGCCGTGCTTCGCGCAGAGCGCCTGCACGCGGGACTTCACCGCGGCGTGCGCGTGCCGCGGGAGGGTCGGGAACAGGTGGTGCTCGGTCTGGGTCTCAAGCCCGCCGAAGAACCACCGGGTGAGCGCGTTCACCCGCACGTTGCGGGTGGTCACCACCTGCAGGGACCAGAAGTCCGGCGCGCCGTCTTCGACGAGGATGGGCCGGGCGTTGTGGCCCACGATGAACACCAGGGAGATCAGCAGGCCGCTCACGATCTGCGACACCGCGAACCAGAGCAGCGCGTTCTGCCACGTGGGCGCGTGCAGGGTGATGGCGATGACCCAGACCTGGTGCAGCACCTGCCCGAGGATCTCCTGGCGCCGAAAGGGGATGCCCTTGTGCGTGAGGGGCCAGAGAAAGCTCTGGAGGGTCCAGTTGAGGCGCGCGAGGGCGACGATGGGAAAGACCGTCCAGGTCTGCTGCCGCAGGGCCCAGCGCTGCCAGCTCCAGCGCGCGCGCTTGAGGTCCCGCGGGGTGAACGCGAGGGCGGGGAAGACGTCGATGTCGGGGTCGGCCCCGTGCACGTTGGGCAGCGCGTGGTGGGTGTTGTGCTTCTCGTTCCACCAGTCGGCGCTGTACCCCAGCCAGAAGCCCCCGAGCGCCACGCCCGCGAGGCGCCCCGTGCGGCGGTTCTTGAACACCGCGTGGTGCAGAAACTCGTGCGACAGCCAGCCCCCCTGCTGCCACCCCACGGCCACGAGCACGGCCGAGAGCACCGTGGCCCACACGCTTGCGTCGATCAGTCGCAGCGCCACGCCCGCGGTGATGAGCCCGATCACCCACGCGGTCTTCATGGCGTAGAAGCCCCGGCGCGCGGTGAAGAGCCCCTCGGCGGTGATCTCGTCGCGCAGCGCGCGAAAGTCGCGCTCGATGTCGGCCGCCTCGCCCCGGGTGACGGGCGCGTCGCCGAGGCGGTATCGCGCCAGGGTCTTGCGCGCCAACGCGTTGTGAAACGCCACGAAGACGTCCGTGGCGTCGCGGCCGAGGAACTTCAGGATGATCGACCCGCCCGGGTGCTTGTTCACCCAGCGCGACACGTCGTAGCGCGCGCCGTCGATGATCATCTCCTGCGCGGCGGGCTCTTCTCGGGGGTTGTCCGATTCCATCGGCGCGAAGATTCCCCGCATCCACGACATCGCCGCAAGCGCGCCGGGGCGTAAAAATCGCGGCGGGGCTCAGGATGGATTTCGCGTGTGTTTCGCCCCCTCCACACGGCCGCGCGCCCCCTCCCTGGCTGTGCGACCCACGGCTCAAACTGCACCTACACCTTCGGGATGCGCCCCCCGCGGCGTGCGAGGGGTGAACGACGCGGTTCGTGCCGCCGGCTCCGCCCGCACAGGCCCGAAGGGCCGATCGTGCGGCTCTTCTGCGGTTGTGTCACACGCCACGTCTTGCGAGGCCGCTGTGGTGGCCCTCATCCCCCAACCCCTTCTCCCGCCGGTGATCCGGCAGGAGAAGGGGGGCTG
>JBILLI010000451.1:0-6295 GCA_044376155.1 Polyangiales bacterium | reverse complement strand
CATCCCCGAAGTTGACGAAAATCCCCTGTATGCGAACCGGACTTGCAGCCCCTTGACGAGCGTTCGGATCACGGGTCGGCGCTACCACCGCCACGCTGGCGAAACCCCACAGAGATTTCCTGTGACGTAGCCCGTCACTTCCGACCGTTCGCGCGCATCGGGAAAGACGGCGGCGGGCGACGATTGTTCGCCGGAGCGAGACGTGATGGTGGTCTCGCGCCGCTGGCCGTGCGCCCGGGGCCTCGTTGCGTGTACGATCGCGACCGATGCGTACCCGTCTTGTCGTCCCGTCCGTGTTGCAGTTCGTCGCCGTGACCTTCGCGGGCTGCGGCACCTCCTCGACGGCCCCCGCCGACGCCACGCCCGCCGACGTCGCCGCCGACCGCGCCGACGCGATCACCGACGCGCCCGCCGACGTGTGCGTGCTGCCCGACGCCGAGCTCTTCGACCCGCAGCCGGGCTTCGCCTGCGGGCGCGCCGCCGACGCGGGCTCCGCCGTGCAGTGCCCCGACCGCCGCGTGTGCACCCGGGACGAGTGCGGCGCGGGCTGTGTGGCCTGCGATTCGATGCTGTTTTGTATCCCCCGCACGCTGCCCGATGGAGGGCGCCCCGATCGCTGCGCGCAGAAAGTGACCTGCGACCCCGCCGGGTGCGGCGAGGGCTGTCGCGCCGTCGGTTGATAACCCGCTCGACGGCCGGTCGGCCGTCACGCGCAGAGATCAGGGGTGGACCGTCGTGGCCCGCGCCGTCGCAGCGGCGCCCGAGGCCTCGGTGCGCGCCGTTGCCATGAGGGGGATAAGGACTCCAACGCGGTGCGACGTTCGAGCATCGCGGAGCTCCGGCCTTCCGGCTCGTGAGCCATCCCCGAAGTTGACGAAAATCCCCTGTATGCGAACCGGACTTGCAGCCCCTTGACGAGCGTTCGGATCACGGGTCGGCGCTACCACCGCCACGCTGGCACCTCTGCCGCCATCGAGCGCTCGCCCAGTCGGCGCCCCAAAGCCCTGGCGCGGGTTGTCGCCCTGTCGTCAATCAGGTCGGGGGCGAAGCTTGAAGTCGTGCCCTACGCGCTGCGATGAGTGCCCGGGCCCGGCAACGCGCGCCGCTGCGTCGTCGGGCCTCGCGCCGCGGGCCACCGCGGACCGACCCCGCAGGGCCTCAGCCCGGCGCGCAGCCGCCATTGACGCAGAACATCGAGCAGCAATCCTCGGGCGACGTGCAGCTGCCCGAGGTGGGGCGGCACGGCGGCCCAGCGCAGCGACCGTTCGCACAGACGCCCGAGCAGCACTCGCCGGGGAGGGTACACATCGCGCCGAGGGGGCGGCACTCGTCGCAGCGACCGCCGATGCAGAGGTACGGGTTGCAACACTCGTTCGAGAGCTCGTTGGGCGTGCAGGCGCCGCCCCGGGGGACGCACAGCGGCGCGGGCTGGCAGCTGCCGTTGCGGCACGCGTTGGGCGCGCAGCAGTCGCGGTCGCTCTGGCAGCCGGACATCCGCGGCGCGCAAGGGGCCTCGCAGCGGCCGAAGCGGCACACCCGCGGCGCGCAGCACTCGCCGTCGTTGCTGCACATCGTCCCGACGGGAGGACAGGGCTGCCACACGCGGTACGAGATCACCACCTCGTCGCCCGAGCGCGGGCGGTGCGTCGCGCCAAAGAAGACCACGCTGTTGGCCGACGGGTCGTAGTCGAAGCCGTCAAGCCGAGACCGCGGAACCTCCCTGCCCCGCACACGCACCTTGAGCGTGCTGGTGATGGCCGGGCGCTCGAGGCGGTAGGGGCTGGTGGCCCCGATCACCGCGGCGACGATACGATACATCGCGGCCTGGATGTCGGCGCCGCTCGCGCGATTGATGGGGATGTACGCGCCGCCGTTGCCGAGGATGAGACACTTGCGAAAGTCGCGAACGTCGTTGGCGGCGCACTGCGTGTTGGCGTCGTTGACGAGCCCGAACGTGAGCGCCCCGCGGCTCCGAAAGAACTCCGTCGCGTTGCGCATCCGCGCGGCGTAGTCGGCGCCCCACCGGGCGGTGTCGAGGGCGAAATAGCGCATGTCGTCGTTGCGCCCGGTCTCGTCGCCGACGAAGAAGGCCACGGGGAGCGCGCCGGTACGAAAGCGCTGTGCGATGGGGGCGTTCATGGTGGCGCCGCGCTGCAGGGCGCCGAGGGCGAGCACACCCGCGGCGATGGGCTCTTCGTGCATCCCCGTGGAGAACTCCCCCTCGGGCTGGGGGTAGGGCGCCGCGGTGTCATTGGGCTGCGCCATGTACCGCCCGACGGTGACCGCACGGGCCAGGTCTCGGGCGCCCGTGGCGCCCTGCACCCAGTCCAGCCCCGGCGTGGCGAAGTTGAAGTTTGTCACCTGGGCCCGCAACACCGCCACGCGAAAGTCCACCCCAGCCCGTTCGAGGTCTTGAAAGAAGCGGGACGCGGTGTCGCCGAGATTCTGCTGGTGGGCGTTCATCGAGACGGACACGTCCACCGTCCAGACGAAGTCGACCACGCGCGGCGTCGGCGCCCGCATCGTCTGGCAGTGAAACCCGAGTCCCCGATCGCTCTCCGCGAGGCCCGACGCGTTGACCAGGTCCGTCGCACGAATCGCCGTGGCTTGCGCTAGATCTTCCATCGCCGCCCGCGGCGCGACGGCCACCACCACATCCGTCGTGCCCGCCGCGCGGCCCAGGGTGCGCCGCACCGTGGTCACGTCCACCAGAAACTCCGACGCCGCCCCCACGGTGGGGCCCGCCATCGCCGACGCGCCCAGCAGTGACATGGTGAGCCCGTCGCGCAGCGCCGAGGCGCTCGTCGCCCGCGCAACCCGGTACGTGCTGCTCACCCCTGCGTTGCCCTCGTGGGTGGTGAGCGCGCGGCCCAGCAGCACCGCCGTCGTGCCCGCGCCCAGGGCCGACTCCACGAGGCCCTCCACCCGCGTCGCCTCGGCCCACGCGTCGCCCTGCGAAGGCACCGCCGCCACGAGGCCCGCCACCGCCGCCGCGGCATCGTCGAGCAGCAGCGCCGCCCGCCCCATCGTGCCCGTCACCCGCACCGCACGGGCGAAGCGTGGGTCGTGCCCGGCCTGCACCGCGGTCATGGGCAGGGCCACCTGCGACACCGTCGCGAGACCCATCGGCCGACAGATGGCGATGCCGCTCTCGCCGTCCGACACGGTGTCTCCGTCGGTGTCCCACAGCCGCGGGTCGGTCTCGCCCCGAGATGCGTCGAAGCGCGCATCGCCCGAGGGGTCTTCGACGCCATCGGGCACAGCGTCGCCGTCGCTGTCGGCGCGCTGGGGGTCGAGGCCGAGGCACATCTCCCCCGCGCGGCACTCGCTGACGCCGGTGCACACCGTCGGCGGCCTTCGTTGGGCCCCGCGCTCGGCCGCGACGCACACCCGCGGATAGCGCACCTCCACGCCGTCTGCGATGCCGTCTCCGTCCGAGTCGGGGCTGAACGGGTCTGTGCCGAGGCTGCACTCCGCGTCGTTGTTGATGTCATCGCGGTCGGTGTCGATGCCCGCACCGCAGCGCTCGGGGAGGGCCACGTCGCCGGTGGGCGCGTCGAGGCCAGGTCCATCGACGCCGGGCACGTCAATGCGGGGCCCTGCGTCTCGCGCGGCGTCGAAGCCCGGGCCGGTGTCGGGCCGCGCGCCCGCGTCGGCAGGAGGAATCGTGTCGTCGGGGACCGAGTCCGCGCTGCATCCCAGCGCGCAGACCACCATCGGACTCACCCACCATGTCGAGCGCATCCCGGGAGGGTGAACCCGGTTTTGCGCCGGGTGCAAGACGAACATAGGAGGGACTGCCGTGGAAAGCTTCCCCCCGCCCTGTGCTTGTTCAGCTCGCGACCGCCACGCCGGACCGAATCAAGTCCCCGTCCACCCTACGCGTTGCGCCGCGGGAGGTCGTACGCAAGGCGAGCACATCTCGCGGATCCCGCGCTCGCAAAGTCACTCCGCGGGTTTCGGAGACCACCTCGCGATGGGATTGGGGGGGATAAGGACTCCAACGCGGTGCGACGTTCGAGCATCTCGGAGCTCCGGCCTTCCGGCTCGTGAGCCATCCCCGAAGTTGACGAAAATCCCCTGTATGCGAACCGGACTTGCAGCCCCTTGACGAGCGTTCGGATCACGGGTCGGCGCTACCACCGCCACGCTGGCACCTGCCCGAGTTGGTGACGTTCATCACGAACCCGGATCTGGAAGGCACGAACAACCGGGCGGAACGGGAGTTTCGCCCCCACGCCATCGGGCGTCAGCGCTCGGGAGGCGCCCGGTCCGACGCCGGGGCAAAGACGTACGCGATCAACCTCTCGGTCGTGCGAACGGTTCACCTTCACGGCGGCGACTTCATCGACACCTTCCGGCAGGCGCGCATCGCTTTCCACGATGGCGGTAACTTCCGGACGCTCTTCCCCGGCCAGCCCGCGACGCCCGCCAGGTCGGCGCCTCTTCATTGAGCTAAACAGTCACTCGCGTCGAGCAACCGCTACGGCGGCTTCAAGGCGCTGCGGGCCAAGTGGCTCGCCCACATCGACAGCACGTTGGTGCGGCCGGTGCTGCTCATCGACGAGGCCCAGCAGATGTACCCCGACGTGCTCTCCGAGCTGCGGGTGCTCACGAGCACGGACTTCGACTCCCGCGCCATCCTCACGGTGGTCCTCGCGGGCGACGAGCGTCTCAGCGAGATGCTGCGCACGCCGGAGCTGCTGCCGCTCGGCACGCGCATCCGGGCGCGGCTGCGGCTCGAGCCGCGCAAGCCCGACGAGCTGCACCAGATGCTGGCGTGCCGGCTGGAGCACTGCGGCAACCCGTCGATGGTGGACCCCGTCGTGGTGCGCACGTTGGCCGAGCACGCCGCGGGCAACCCGCGGGTGCTGATGACGGCGTCCAACGAGCTGCTGGACGCGGCCACGGCGCGCGAGCAGGCGACGATCGACGAGCGGCTCTACCTGGAGGTCTTCGGCGCGTCGGTCTCGCGGCGACCGACAGGGGCCTCCGCCGCGGCGGCCAAGGCGGGGCGTCGATGAGCGGGCGGCGCTCGCGGCGCTGCGCGCGGTGCTCGAGATCAGCGAGCGGGCGCTGCTCTGCGCCAACCCGGAGCTGCTCGACGAGACCTGGACCACGCAGCGCGGGAGGAGCCATTTCCGCAGCCTGCGCGCCGCGCACCGGATCCTCAAACATCGTGAACACGACGCCATCAACAAGCGAGGACATGCTCAGTGCTCCCGGCACAGCTCGGGCGGCGACAACTTCCTTGAGCCACGGCAGGCAGTCAATCTGGTCTGACCGGCACCACCAAGACCTCGCGGAACGAACGGTCGAACGGGCCGCGCACCTGGACCCGCCACCGTCCGCGATACTGGGAGTCGAGTTCCAGGTCGGCCACGGCTACCGTGGGAGGAGCCACCCCGCCTGCGGGCAGTGCGCCTGGCGGCGGGCCCAGAGGACCGGGGGAAGTCGGTCGCGGCGGCTGACCCGGGGCCGCACCGGCCGCGTCGGGCATCCTCCAGTTCACCATGACGAGTCGGACGCCGAACGGGCGGGTTCGGATGGCCGCCGCGACGCCCTCCGCGGCGCCCTCCACGGTGTGGGGCATGAAGCCCGGCGGAGCGGCCCCGGTGGCCTCGAGCAGGACCTGAACACCGAAGGCCGACACGGCGGACAACTGATGCGCATCGATCGACGCAAGCGTACGCGCCAGATGGGCCTGGCCGCCGCGTTCCTCGAGGCGACCGCCGCGCCACGTGAAGGTGCGTACGACGGCGTCTCCAGGCCCGATTCCGGGGGCATGGAGAACAACCCGCCAGACGCCCGGCAGCTCCTCGTTGCAGGGCCCCAGTGTCGCCCCGGGGCACCCCAGGATCTCAGCGGCCCTCTCGCAGGAAAAACCAGCCGATTCGAGATGCATCGAGATCTCCGCGGGGGTTCGCTTTCGGGACGGGCACGCGGCAAGAGCGAGACTGATGCCGAGCGCGGGGAGGAGCGGGACAAACCGGCGCACGCGGAAGAGAAACCAACCGAGGACATCGCGCGTCAAGTCCATTCTCCGCGGACTGCGCCAGTACCCCGGAGAAGATAAGGGGGGGGCGTACGGCCGGAACACGGACGCTCTTTTCCATGATGGCCCTCCGGCGTCCTCGTCGCGGCCGCGCGCATCGCGCGTCGCAAACTCGACTTGCCGCTCGCTGGCATCGTCCGCACTCAAGCTCCCTCCCAGGGCGGCGTCCTCAAAAACTCTGGTTTTCAGCGTGGCGGTGGTAGCGCCGACCCGTGATCCGAACGCTCGTCAAGGGGCTGC
>JBILLI010000450.1:0-6302 GCA_044376155.1 Polyangiales bacterium | reverse complement strand
TCGCCCTCGAGCTCCACCTCGCCCGGCGGATACTCCTGCCGCGTGCGCTCGCGGATGCGCGCGACCACCGCGTCGCGGCTCATCACCCCGCGGGCGATGGGCCCCCGCGCGGGCAGTCCCCGAATCTCGCTGACCCGCGCGGCGAGCTCGTCGGCGAGGCGCGAGAGCCGCTGCTCCAGCCCGTTCGCGGTTGACGCGTCGGGGCGCACCGCGGGCGCGGGCGCATCGGTGGCGATCGCCGCGGGCTCGGCACGCACCTCGGCGGGCGGCGTCGCGCCGTGACGACACCCGAGTGCCAGCAACCATCCCGTGAGCGCGCGTTTCACGCGCTGAACATACCGGGATTGCACCGATGGTGTAGAACATCCCTCGATGACCGCACGCGCGCGTAAGCACCGCCCCCTCGCGCCCACCACCGCCCTCGATTACGCCCTCCAGGAGCTCGCCGAGAACCGCCCCGAGGACTGCCTCCGTCGCGCCGTCCCCGTGCTCGACGACGTCGGCGCGGGCGCCCCGGCGCTCGACATCGTGGGCCGCGCGGCCGTCTCCCTCGGCGCCATGCACGTCGCCCGGTCGGCCTTCGAGGTCGCCGCGCGGGCCCTCGCGAACCAGGGCATGGCGAGCCACGCCATCGCCGCCGCCCTCGCGGTGCAGCGGCTCACGGGCAACGACGCGCTCATCCCCGAGCTCGCGGCCCTGCTCAGCGCCGAGGCGCCCCGCGGGACCGAGGTGTCTGTGCGCCCGCCGCCGCTGGTGAGCGAAGAGGTGAAGCCTCTGGATCTCCCTCGCGCTGATCTCCTGGAGCTCGCCGAGAAGCGCATCGCCGAGCAGCGCGCGCGGCTCCCGGGGAGGCTCCCGGTGCGTCCGCGTCACCCCCTCTGGGGCACGCTCCCCACGGCGGCCGTCGAGCGCCTCGCGCGCTCGCTCCAGGTGCGGCTGTTTCGCACGAGCGAGCGGGTGCTCGTGGAGGGCGAGACCGGCGGCAGCGTGTTCCTCATCGCGCGGGGCGAGGTGCGCGTGGCGCGGCGGGTGCCTGGCGACGACCACGAGGTGCCCTTCTCGCTGGGCGAGGGCCGTCCTACCTTCCCGTCGCCCGTGCCCTCGGGCATGGAGGAGCTCGCCGTCATCGGCGCGGAGATGGTCTTCGGCGAAATGGCCCTGCTCACCGCCGCGCCCCGCGCCGCGAGCGCGATGACCACCCGGGCGTCGCTGATCCTTGAGGCTCCCTCCGACGCGCTCGACGAGGCCACCCGCGACAGCCCCGCCCTCGGCGAGGAGCTGCGCGCCTACGGTCGACGGCGGCTCGTGCAGAACCTCCTGCGCACCGCGCCGCTGCTGCGCAACGTGCCCGGCAGCGAGCACGAGCCCCTCGCGAACGCCTTCGAGACGCGGGTGTACACGCCCGGCGAGGCGCTCTTCGCGCAGGGCACGGATTGCCCCGGGCTGCACCTCATCGCCTCGGGCCGCGTGAGCGTGCGGCGCGTCGACCCCGACCGCGGCGACGTGCAGATCGCCACCATCGGCGCAGGCGGGTGCGTCGGCGAGATCTCCCTGGTGCTCCGACGGCCCACCACGGCCACGGTCACCGCGATGGAGCCCACCGTCGCGTTGGTCCTACGCCCCGACCATTTCATGGCCGTGGTGAAGCACCACCCCACGCTGCTGGCCTTTCTCTACGAGCTCGCGGTGAGCCGCGACGAGGAGCTGCACTCGGTGGTCGCGCAGTCGGCCGAAGACGCCGACGACCTGCTCATGGTGTGAGCGTCACCGCGCGGTGCACGAAGGCGCCCGCGATGCCCACGGTGCGCAGGGGCTCACCCGCGACCTCGGCCTGCGCGGCGAAGGTGCCCACGGTGACCGATCCGCCCGGCGCGGCGGTGACGCGCGTCGCCACGTCGGGACCCATTCCCCCGTACTGCGTCAGGGCTTGAAGGCCGCCGTCGGGGGAGAATCGCGCGCGCCACCCGTCGACGCCGCCGCGGGCGCTGAAGGGGGCGGGCGGGAGGTCCAGCGTGCGCTCGAAACGCCCGGCGACCTCGCCGCCCTGCGCGTCGAGGAGCAGTGACAGTGCGCGGTCATCGCCCTCACCGCCGACGCGACGGAGCCACCGCGGAGTGCCCTGCGCGTCGAGGCGCGCGAGCCACCCGTCGCTGCCGCCCTGCACGGCGAAGCCCTCGGACCCGAAGCGCACCTGCCCGATGCCGCTGGAGCCCGCGAGGAAAACCTCGCCTGTGTCGTCGACGGCGAGGTCGTGCAGTCGGTCGTCGCCGCTGCCGCCGTAGCGCTGGGCCCAGCGGGTGGCGCCGTCGGGGGCGAGGCGCAGCACGAAGAGGTCCTGCGCGAGGGTGGGGCCGAGGGCGTCGGCGCCCGTCTGGAGGGAGCCCGAGAAGTGTCCGCCCACGGTGAGCGCGCCGTCACGATGGGCGCGCAGGGAGGTGGCCTGGACCTCGACGGCCGACGCGAAGGAGCGCCCGCGCAGGGGCGTGAGCGCGTCGTCGAGGGAGATCACCCACGCGTGGTTGCGCCCCGCGTTCGTGAGCGAGATGGTGCCCGCGCGAAGGGACTGATCCGACGCGCCCGCGAGGTGCACGCGGCCCGTGGGGTCGGCCGCGAGGGCGCTGGGTTGGTCGGTGCCCGCGCCGCCGAGGCTGATCGCGCGGGTCACGCGACCGTCGGTCTCGAAGCGGGCCACCACCACGTCGACGCCTCCTGCCGACGAGAGCGCCGCGCCGCCGAGCGTGGCCGCGGCGGGGATGTACCCCGCGACCACCAGGTCGTCGCCCGACCACACCGCGGCGGTGAACGCGTCGTCGCCGGGGACGCGCGACGCGAAGAGACCCAGCAGCGTGCCGTCGGCCGCGAAGCACGCGACGAAGCCGTCCGACGCGCCCGAGCTCGTCACGCTGCGCCCCTGCACGCGCAGGTCGCCCTGAAAGTCTCCGACCACGCACACCCGCCCGTCGGCAGAGGCCACCACCGCGTTCGGGGTCACGAGAAAGCTCGCGTCGAGGGCGCGCACCCAGGGCGTCGGCGGCGGCGCGTCCACCGGCGCGGCGCGGTCATCGCGAGCCACCGCGTCGGCGACCGTGACGGTGTCGGCGACCGCGACGGTGTCGGTGACGGTGACCATGTCGTGGGGGGGCGTACGATCGATCGGGGCAGGGCCTCCATCGGTCGCGGGCGCGGCGGACTCGCACGCCCCGAGGCAAAGCAGCAACGCGCAGAACGCCTTGCGGCTCAAGGACATCGATCGCTCCAGCGCCACACCGTGTCGTGCCGCGCGGGGAACGCGGCGCCGAAGCCGTAGCGGTTGCGGGCCTCGGAGCAGTCGGCGTAGCGCTCGGCGGTGCTCCATCCCCCGCGGGCGAACTTGTACTCGAACCAACGACCGCGCGGGACGGTGATCGTGCCCGTGGCGACGAGGGCGCCGGGCTCGCGGGTGAGGGGCGCGTGGGTCCATCCGTTGGCGCTGGTGGCGACGGTGATGCTCGCGTCGCGGGGGGTGTCGTCGGGGACGCGCACGGTCAGCGAGATGCGCACGCTCTCCGCCGGGGGCGCGGCGGCGGGGGTGTAGGTCGCGGTGATGCGCGCGCCGGGGCGCTCGGTGAGGCGCGCGCGCAGGGCGCGATCGTTGGCGTCCCACCACCACACGTCGAGGCGCTCGCCGGCCTCGGCGGCGTCGGCCACGCGGGTGAGCTCGCGGTCGCCGTCGCGCACCGCCGAGGGATCGGTGTCCACGGGCCGCACGCGCAGCAGGAGGGTGCGCGAGGGCGGGGCGTAGGTCCCTTCGCGGGCGCCGACCTCGAAGAGCATCCCCTGGCTGGTGGCGGTGAGCCCGAGCGGGGTGCGGGCGAGGGGCGCGGCGGGTCCGCCGTCGCCGTTGTCGTCGTAGAGCAGGGTGACCGTGCGCTGCGGGCCCGGGAAGAGGTCGACGTCGAGGGAGGGCGCGACCGCCTCCGCGGTGTGCTGGCGCACGGGGGCGCGCACCAGCGTGGCGCCCTGGCGCAGAAAGGTCGGCAGCGCGGCGAGGGTGAGGTTCACGGTGATCGTGGTCGGCCCTTCGTAGGTCGCGCCGCTCTCCAGCTCCATCCAACGCCCGCGCGGGAGGACCACCGCGCGCTCCGTGGCGCCCTGGCTCAGCGCGGGGGCGACGAGCAGCCACGGGCCCAGCATGGCCTGGTCATCGACGGTGGCGAGGCCAGGCTCGTCGGGGAACTCCCAGATCATCGGGCGCAGCACGGGTGCGCCGGTGCGGGCGGCGATGTCGAAGAGCGACTCCAGGTAGGGGAGACGTCGGTAGCGCTCCTGGATCATCGCCCGAGAAATGTCTTCGACCTCGGTGCCGAAGGCCCAGGGCTCCTGGTCGGGCACGCCGTTGGTGACGTGGCCGCGAAAGAAGGGCGACACCGCGCCCAGCGCGACCCAGCGCGCGAAGAGCTCGGGGGTGGGGCGGCCGGAGTATCCGCCCACGTCGCTGCCGACGAAGGGCATCCCCGACATCCCGAGGCCGAGGAGGGTGGGGAGCGTCTGGCGCAGTCCGACCCAGGTCGAGGGCGTGTCGCCGGTCCACATCGCCGCGAAGCGCTGCACGCCCGCGAAGCCCGCGCGGGTGAGCACGAAGGGGCGCCGGTCGGGGCGCGCGCGTCGCAGGCCCTCGAAGGTCGCGCGGGCCTGGAGCAACGCGTAGACGTTGTGGGCCTCGGCCATCGTGCTCGGCGCGCCGTCGCCGTGCACCGGGAGCTCGTCGGGCACGCTCCCGCCGCCACTCTCGGGGAACACCGTGGGCTCGTTCACGTCGAGCCACACGCCCGAGACGCCCTCGCGCGCGAGGCCTCCGACGAGGTCGCCCCACCACGCGCGCGCCGCGGGATGGGTGAAGTCGGGGAAGTTCGACGCGCCCGGCCACACCGCGCCGCTGTACACCGTGCCGTCGGGGCGTCGCAGAAAGTGCCCCGCGCGCGTGCCCTCGGCGGAGACGCTCCAGGCAGGGTCCACCTTGAGCCCCGGGTCGGCGATGTTGACCACCCGAAAGCCCTGCGCCGCAAGGCGTTCGTTCATCGCGCGGGGGTCGCTGAAGCGGTCGGTGTCCCAGGTGAAGGTGCGAAACCCGCGCATGTGCTGGATGTCGAGCCACACCGCGTCGGCGGGGATGCGCAGCGCGCGGAAGCGTGCGGCGACCTCTTCGAGGCGCGCGGCGTCGTTGTAGCCCCAGCGCGACTGGTGGTAGCCCAGCGCCCAGCGCGGCGGCATGGCGGGCGCGCCGGTGAGCTCGGCGTAGCGCTGGAGCACGTCGCCGAAGCGCGGGCCGGCGAAGACGAACTGGTCCACCTCGCCGTCGACGACGCGGGCGGTGAGGGCGTCGTTGACCTCGACCTCCATGCGGTGCGGGTCGGCGAAGAAGGTGCCCCACGCCACGCCCGCGCGGTGCGACACCCAGAAGGGAATGGACGCGTACAGCGGATCGGCCGCGGGACCGACGCCGCCCAACGCGGGGTCGTACGCGTCGGTGTTCCAGAACACCGCGCGGGTGTTGCGTCGCTCGAAGGGCCCGTTGCGCTCGCCGAAGCCATGCAGTCGGTCCTCGTCGCGCAGGCGCCATCGGCGCACCGCGGCCGCGCGCTCGCGCCCCTCGACGGTCACCCGCCCGCGCGAGAAGCCGCCCCCCTCGCCGTCTTCGAGCAGCACGCTGCCCGCGGCGTCTTGCACGACAATCCGGCAGGCGCTGTCGAGGGTCACGTCGAGGTCGGGGGTGCACATCCCCGCGCGGTCGCCGCGCGCGCCGAAGTAGGTCTCGCGGGGGGACGACGCCACGCCGACCACGGCCCACGGGCGGGGCAGCGGCGCGTTGCTGTCGCTGCGGTACTGCAGCCGGAGCACCCCCGGGGCCCAGGCGCGGGCGTGGAGGGTGAGCTCGCCGCAGCGGGCCATGAGCCGCGAGGGCTCCGGCGCCGAGGCCCACGCGGGGAGCGGGCCGGTGAACGCGCAGCGCGCGGGCGCGGCGCCGATGTCGGGGCGAGGGCCCTGGTCCAGCGGCGCGAGGGCGGCGTCGGTGGCCCGCGCGTCGAGTGAACCGTCGGCGGGGCTCGTGCCCGGGGCGCGGCATCCGTCAAGAACGAACAACAGCGGCGCGAGGGTCAGCGCGGCACGGCGGATCATGCGCGCACGATATCCCGAGGCCCGACGCGCCGCGACGCCGCGGTTCGCGCGCGTCGGGGCGCCGGCGCCGAGGAACGGGGTTGCGACCCGGCCGAGCGTTCTGGTATCCCCTAGCAAGCGCGCAGCGCGTGAGCGGCGAAGCGGAC
>JBILLI010000449.1:0-6307 GCA_044376155.1 Polyangiales bacterium | reverse complement strand
GATGAGCACCGCGTGCTCGACGCCCGTGGCCGCGATGACCTCGATCTCGTCGATCACCGGACACTCGTCGGATTGTCCGAAGGTCTCGCCGCCGCTCCAGTGGCTGTCGAGCCAGAACACCGCCGTGCGACCCAGCGTCGGGAGCACGCGGCGGAGCACGTCGCGCGAGTCGCCCTCCTCGCAGCGCACGTTGGTGTGCGCCTGGAGGCGCGTGCGCGCGGCGGCGTAGAGGGAGGGCGCGGCCTCGATGGTGATCACCTCGGCGAAGCTCCCCGCGGCCCACGCCGCCGTGGCCCCTTCGAAGGTGCCCGCCTCGACGAAGACCTCCGCGCGAATCGCCTGGCGGATCAGGGTCACGAGCTCGCGCGGCACGCCGTGGTTGATGATGCCCACGGGCGGAGCTTCTCTGGCCCGCGGCGTCGGCGTCAATGATTCGCGCGCCGTCGGCCCGCGCGTCGGGCCTCGGGCGCGGTGAGCAGGCGGGTGTAGAGGTCCTGCTGTTGGGCGACCATGCGGGTGTGCGTGAAGCGCGCGCGGGCCGAGGTGCGCCCCCGCTGGCCCATCGCGCGGCGCTCGGCGACGGGCGTGGCGAGGATGCGACGCAGCGCGGCCGCGATGCCTGCTTCGGTGGGCGCGCCGAGGGTCCAGCCGTGTTCCCGGTCGACGATGACCGCGTCGGCGTTCGCGCCCTCGCTCACCGCCACCGGCGCGCCCAGGGCCATGGCCTCGATGACCGCGTTGGAGAGGCCCTCGTAGGCCGACGGGAGGATCACCGCGTCGACGGTCGAGAGCACCGCGTCGACGTCGCGCACGAAGCCCGGTCGCTCCACGATCCCCGCGAGTCCCTCGTCGCGGATCACCCCGTCGACCGCGCGCACGTAGCCCGGGTCGAGGCCGTCGGCGCCCGCGAGCGTCACCCGGAGCGCATCCGGGAGCGCGCCCTCGCGCCGCAGCGCCGCCAGCGCCCGCACCACCGGGAGCTGGTTCTTCTCGGGGGAGATGCGACCCGGGAGGAGGATCCACGTGCGGTCGCCCACGCCCCGCGCCCGGCGCACGCCGTCGCGGTCGACGCCCTCGAAGGTGTCGAAGCGACGGAGGTCCACGCCGTTCTCGATCACCTCGACGCGCGCCTCGTCGACGCCGCAGTCGCGCCGCAGGGCGTCGCGAATGCCCACGGAATTTGCCACGTAGTGATGCACCCAGCGCGCCGAGACACGCTCGGAGATCCGCGTGGCGAGCGGGAGCACCGGGCAGCGGACCGCGCACACCACGCGACGCACGCCCGTCGCCCGGGCCGCGAGGCGCCCCCACATGTTCTCGGGGTCCATCTCGGTGTGCAGCAGGTCGGGCGCGAGGGCGCGCAGGGTCTGGGCGAGTCGCGCCACGGCCGCGGGGGTCCATCCCGCGGCGACCTGGAGGCTGTGCAGCGGCGCGCCGATGTCACCGTACGCGGAGCTCGCCTGACGCACGATCACGTGGGGCTCAAAGCGCGCGCGGTCGAGGTTCTGCACCAGCGTCACGAGCTGCCGCTCGGCGCCGCCGCCGTCGAGGGACCAGATCAAGAACGCGACCTTCGCGGGCTGACTCACGCGCGGCGATGAACTCCATCGCCCCGCGTCGGTCAAGGGCCCACCGCGGTTCACCACGCGGGGAAGGTGACGCTCACCGACTCGCCCGCGGCGGGGCGGTAGCGCGCGCCGTAGAACACCACCGCGCGGCGCACCGGGTCGAGGTCGTAGCCGTCGACCCGCGAGCGCGGCACGTCGACGCCGCGCACCGTGACCCGCGCGACGCCGCTCAGGGGCACCGCGGGCAGGCGCGTCGTCGCGAGCTCGGCGGCGATGGCGTCGACCATCTGCGTCATGCTCGACTGCGTGTCGGCGTCGTTGGTCGTGGCGATGTCGGCGTAGGCGCCGCCGCTGGCGCTGGCGACGCAGCGAGGGAGGTCGAACACGTCAACGCCGCAGCGCATCGTGCGGTGCGGATAGAACCCGAAGTGCCGCACGCTGTTGCGCGTGAACCACCCGGCGATGTTGCCCAGCACGGTGGCGCCGAAGGGGCTGCCCCAGGGCTGCATGGTGTCGGGGGCGGAGCCGTTCTGGAAGTAGCGGCTGTAGTCGTTCGAGCCGCTCTCGTCGGTGAGCCCCACGGTCATCACCCGCGCGCCCGCCCGGATGCGCCGGTCGACGTTCGTCTCGCCGCGCGCGCCGCGGGCGAGGAGGTTCGTCGCGTTGGTGATGGACCCCGCCGTCGGCTCCTCCCCCGCGCCCGAGGCGCCCGTCGTCCCGGGGTAGGGGCCGGTGGTGTCGGTGCCGGGCAGCGGGCACGCGCCCAGCGAGGTCGACGTGAGCCGATCGCACAGCGCCTGCGCCGCGCCGGTCTGCGCCGGGGTGACCCAGGTGAGCCCGGGCGACTCCACGTTCTGCGCGGTCGCGTCGGCGCGCAGCACGGCCACGCGCGCGTCGAGCCCCGCGGTGACGAAGCGCCGCAGAAAGGCCTCGGAGCCTCGCGCAACACGCGCCTGGTAGGGCATCAGCGAGGCCGAGGTGTCTTGCAGCCAGAGCACGTCGACCGGCGCGGGCGCGGCGGCCTGCAGGGTCGCGCACACCGCCGTGGGCGCGCTGGTGCCCTGCGGCATCGCGAAGGCCGCGAGGTCGCGCACGCGCCGCGCCGAGGCGTCGGCGCCGTCGTAGGCCGTGCGCGAGGTCACCGCGAGCGAAACCCGCACCTCGCCCGCGGTGCTGCGCGTGACCGCGAAGGCCACGACGCAGGACGAGTCGACCCCGACGTTCATCGCCGTGCCCACGGTCGGCATCGCGAGCGAGGAAGCGATGCGGTCACGCAGCGTGGTGGCCGACGTGCATGCCGTGACGATGCGCTCCTCGATGGCCTCGTTGCCGTCGGCGAGGGTGAAGCGCTGGCCTGCGATCAGCGACCGCGCCGTGCTCACCTGGGTGATGGGCCCCTCGATGCGCGCCGCGGCCTCGCTGAGGTCCGCGTTGCTCAACGGACCCGCGCGTCCGATGAGGTACGCCACGTTCGTCGCGGCCTCTTCGCCCGCCACCCCGCGCCCCGCGCCGGCGGGGTTCGTCTGCCGGGGCGTGAAGCCCGCGGGCAGGCGCGTGGTCAGACCGGCGCCCTCGATGGTGGTGGCCGTGGTGGTCGGCACGCACGCCGCCATGCAGCCCTCGCGGCCCGTGACGCAGCTCTCGCCCGCGCCGCAGCGCACGCCGCAGGCGCCGCAGTTCGTCGCGTCGGCGCGGAGGTCGACGCACGCGCCGGCGCACCGCAAGAGGCCCCCGGGGCAGCCGTCGAGGCACTGCCCGCCCGCGCAGACCTGCGTGCCCGCGCACGCGGTGGTGGTGAATCCGAGGCCGTCGGGGTTGCACACGCGCCGCGCGCCGTCGGGGGCGCAGTCGGCGGCGTTGGGCGCGCACACCCGGGCAACGCAGCGACCCCCGCTGCAGACCTCATTGCCCGCGCAGGGCGTGTCGGTGGAGCCCGCGCCCCGCGCGTCGCAGACCCGCACCGCGGTGGGGCTCGCGCAGGTGCGGGCGTTGGGTGTGCAGACCCGCGGGCCGCAGGTGTCGTCGCCGCGGCACAGGCCGTCGGTGCAGTCGTTGTCGCCCGCGCAGTCGACGCACTCGTTGCGGGTGGGGTGGCACACCTGGCTGAGCTCCGAGCACTCCCGCGACGAGCGGCACGTGCGCGCCGGGGGCACGCAGAGGTTCGCGCGGCAGCGCTCGCCCGAGGCGCAGTCGGTGTCGCCCGTGCAGTCGACGCAGCGACCCGCGGCGGTGTCGCAGACCTGACCGGGACACATCCGCGACGAGGTGCAGGCCACCGCGGCGACGCAGCTCCCGCCCGCGCAGGTCTGTCCGCCGGGGCAGGGGGTCGCCGTGGTGCACTGCGCGCACACGCCCCGCAGCACGTCGCACACCGCACGCGGCGCCGCGCACTGGGTGTTCGAGGTGCACGACGTGGGGCGCACGTCGGCGGGGGCAGGGAGGTCGACGGCGACGGGGACGTCGTCCGCCACGACGTCGGCGCCGACCGGTGCGTCGGGGGCGGTCGCGAGGTCGCTCGGCGAGGGGGTGTCGGCGAGCGAGGGCGCGTCGAGCGCGGCGTCGGTCGGCGTCGGGGTGTCGGCGGGCGTCACCGCGTCGACCCCGAGGTCGACGGCGGGCGCGTCGGAGCCCGTGATGCTGGAGACCGACGTCGGGGTGCACCCGAGCGCCACGAGGATCGGACCAAGCGCGCGCAGTCGAAGCGACATGATGCGGCCGAGTCTACCCCGCGCCCCTCGCGCGCGACACCGCCCCGCTCACCCGACAGCGCGCAGGATCAGCGAGGTGTTCAGCCCGCCGAAGGCGAAGTTGTTCGACATGACCACCCGCGGACGCAGCGCGCGGGGTGAACCCATGACGTAGTCCAGCGGGGCGCAGCGCGGGTCGACGCGGTCGAGGTTGCGCGTCGGGGGCACGAAGCCGTCGCGCATCATCGCGACGCAGAACGCGAGCTCCAGGGCCCCGCAGGCGCCCAGGGTGTGCCCGGTGTGGCCCTTGGTCGAGCTCACGGGGGTGCGCGCGCCGAAGACCGCGGCGGTGGCGACGCTCTCGGCGATGTCGCCCACGTCGGTGCCCGTGGCGTGCGCGTTCACGTAGTCGATGTCGTCGGCGCACATCCCCGCGTCGCGCAGCGCGAGGGTCATCGCGAGGCGCATGCCCTCGGCGTCGGGCGCCGTGACGTGGGTACCGTCGCTGCTGCTGCCGTAGCCCACGACCTCGGCGTGGATCCGCGCGCTGCGGGCGACGGCCCGGTCCCAGTCCTCGAGCACCAGCGTGCCTGCGCCCTCGCCGATGACCAGCCCGTCGCGGTCGAGGTCGAAGGGGCGGGGGCTCAGGTCGGGGCGGTCGTTGAAGGCGCGCGACGTCGCGAACATCGTGTCGAAGACCGCCGCGGGGACGAAGTGCGCTTCCTCGGCGCCGCCGCAGAGCATGAGCTCCTGCACGCCCGCGCGCACCAGCTCGTAACCCGTTCCGACCGCCACGCTCCCGCTCACGCAGGCCGCGCAGGTCGACACCGCGCGTCCCCGAATTCCGTAGTGCTGCGCGAGGTTGGCCACCGCCGTGTGGCTCATGAACTTCAGGTACGCGGTGCCCGAGAGGCCCTCCAGGCTGTCGGTGGTGAACAGCTTGCGGCAGAAGGCCTCCAGCGCCTCAGAGGAGCCGTGGGTGGAGCCGTAGGCCACGCCTTGAAGCCCGCTGCGCAGGGCCTCGCGGTCGGCGCCGGCGTCGGCGAGGGCGCGCTCCGTGGCGAGCAGGGCGAGCAGCCCGAGGCGACCCACGCTGCGGGTGCTCTTGCGCGGAAACGATTGCAGCGCAGGGTCTTCGACGCGCGCGACGAGCCGGGTCTGCAGGCCCTCCACGGCGCCCCAGGCGGGGCAGGTCTGCACCCCGTGACGTCCCTCGCGCAGGGCGAGGCTCACGGCGTTGAGGTCGCCGCCGATGGGGGAGGTGATCCCGAGACCCGTCACCGCGACGCGACGTCTCACCGAGGCTCCCGTCGCACCGTGAGGGTCGCGGCGGCGACGACGTGCGCGTGATGGAGCACCTCGCCCTGCACCGACGCGAGCTCGCCGCCGAGCGTCGCGCGCACCCGCACGCGGAGCGCGTCGTCGAGCCGCAGGGTGGGCTCACGGAGCGCGAGCGCGCGCACGGCGAGGAGGTGACCGCGCCGCGGGGGGGCCTCGTCGTCCAGCGCGAGCAGCGCCGCCGCGGCCTGTGCGATGAGCTCGACGCTCACCGACGAGGGCCCCTCGCCGCCGCGCGCGAAGGGGCCATCAGCCCGCGGACGCACCGGGCAGACGAGCGCGTCGCCCTCGCGCCAGCCGGTCGCGCCCAGCCAGCGCATCGGGCCGTCGTGCGGCACACGCAGCGGCACCTCCTCCCCGGCGCTCACGGCGACACCGAGACGGTCACACGCCAGCGCGGCGCGGGGCCTACGCTCAGCCCGACGGTGCCGGCGCGGCGCGCGTCGAGGGCGTGGAGCAGCGGAATGGCCGACGCGCAGGCGCAGCCCTCGTAGCCCGCGACGGGCGCGGCCGCGGGGGCCGACGGGTCCAAGGCGAGGTCGCAGAGGGTGACGGGACCGTCGCCCGCGCGCAGGTGCAGCGCGACGGCGAGCGCGGGGTAGGTGTGGTGGCCCGGGAGCGGCGCGGGGATCTCCTCTTCGGCGAGCACCACGATCACGTCGCCGCCGCGCTCGTCGAGCCACGCGAGGGCCTCCGCGAGGCAGCAGCCCAGAA
>JBILLI010000042.1:0-21061 GCA_044376155.1 Polyangiales bacterium | reverse complement strand
CACGCTCCGCGGCGCGAGCGCGCGCACGTACGCCGCGAGCGCCGAGACCCACTCCCGCGTGGGCAGGAGGTACACCGGCCCCGCGCTCGACGCCTCGCACACCCACCACACGTCCCGCGGGTCACAGCCCTCCAGCGCGGCGACGAGCTCCGCATCCGTGGGGAGACGTCGCTGGCCCTGCGCGTCCCAGAGCGTCTCCGCGAGCCTTGCCCGGGCGGCGGCGCGCTTGCGCGTGTCGCGGCCGAGTCCCACGGGAGGAGGCACGGTCACCGGGGTGTTCATCGCGCGGTGGGTCTTCGCGCGAAGCGGGCGGGCGGCGCAAGCGCTGACCGCTTTGCGCTTGAGCCCGCGGGCGCTGCCTCCGTTGCAGCGAACTCAAGGAGGCTCACCTTGGCGCGTCGTCGGAACCGCGGGTACACGGTGCTCGAATTTGCCCTGGTCCTCGGGATCCTCGGGGTCTCGGCGCTCAGCCTGGCGCCGCGGTTGGTCCGGGCACAGCGGCGCGCGCGAAGCGTCGAGGCCGTGGAGAACCTCGCGCGCATCTACGCCGGGGAGTGCACCTACCGGGAGTTCTCCGCCGAGCGCGCCGGGACCCAGGGCTTCGTCTCCGCACCGCCGACGCCCGCGCTCCCGCCGTCGACGGAGCGCTACCCCGCGAACCCCTCGGCGTGGACCCGCTCACCCGCCTGGAACGCCCTGGGCTTCGCCCTCGATCAGCCGCACCATTTTCAGTACGCCGTCGACGCCACGACCTCGGGATTCACCGCCCACGCCGTCGGCCTTCACGGCGAAGACGGCCGCCTCCTCGACCTCACCCGCGCGGCCCACGTCGACGCGCAAGGCGATCTCGTCGGCACCGAGCTGCGGGGATTCGACCACGACGACTGAGACGGCACCGCCCCGCGCGGGGTCTGTCCGAAGGTCGCGCCCCCCACCGCGACCGGGGCGCGGTCTCGCGACGACATCCCCTCTCAATGCCCCCTGCCATCACCGCCGCGGTGACGACATCTCCTCTCAATGCCCCCTGTCATCACCGCCGCGGTGACGCCGGGCCCTCTCGAAGCCCCTTGCCATCACCGCCGCGGTGACGCCGGGCCCTTCGCACCCGCCGCGAACCCGTGTAGCACCAGACGCGAGAGGACCTGCATGACCAGAAGCTTCACCTGGGCGCCCCGCGCGGCGCTCCTGGGGGCGCTGAGCGCCCTCGGCTGCGGCGGCAGCGAGCCCGTCACCCCGCCCGCCGACGCCGCCACCCTCGTCGACATCGTCGACGTCTCCCTCCCTGACATCGTCGATGTCCCCGCGGCGATGGACGTCCCGGTCGACAGCGGTCCGCCCGACGTGCCCCGCACCTGCCGCGAGCCGCTGCGCGCCTGCGGCGACCGCTGCCTCGACGTGAGCGAAGACCCCGCGCACTGCGGCGAGTGCAACCGCGCGTGCGGGATGAACCAGCTCTGCTTCGCCGGCCAGTGCATCGAGCGCTGCCCCTCGGGCCTCACCCTCTGCGGCGGCCGCTGCGTCACCGCCGAATTCGACCCCGCGCACTGCGGCGCCTGCGGCATGCGCTGCGGCGACGGGCAGCTCTGCGCCCGCGGACGCTGCGTCGCCACCTGCGACATGGGCGGCAGCGGCGTGCGCGAGTGCCGCGACCTCGACATGAACCGCGTCTGCGTCGACGTGCAGAGCGACCGGCGCAACTGCGGCGGCTGCGGCGTCGCCTGCCCCCTCGGGCAGACCTGCGCGCAGGGCCGCTGCGCCGTGCTCTGCCCCTTCCCCCAGGTGTCGTGCAACGGCCTCTGCGTCGACCCCGAGAGCGACGCCCGGCACTGCGGCGCCTGCGACCGCGCCTGCGCCCCGGGACAGGGCTGCCAGGTCGGCACCTGCGTCGTGCAGTGCCCCGCGGGGCAGCAGAACTGCGGCGGCACCTGCCGCGACGTGCAGAACGACAACACCAACTGCGGCACCTGCGGCAGCGCCTGCCGCGCGGGCTCGGTGTGCGTCATGGGCCGCTGCACCGTGGTCTGCGCCGAGGGGCAGCAGGAGTGCAACGGCGCCTGCCGGGACTTCTCCAGCGACAACGCCCACTGCGGCATGTGCGGCAACGCCTGCGCCGCGGGGCAGGTCTGCCAGATGGGCGCCTGCCGCCTCGTGTGTCCCGCCGGACAGACCGTCTGCGGCAGCGCCTGCGTCGCCACCGAGACCAGCCGCGAGCACTGCGGACGCTGCGACAACCGCTGCGCCACGGGCTTCGCGTGCGCGGGCGGGCAGTGCCGCCTGGAGTGCGCCTCGCCCCTCGTCGCCTGCGGCGAGGGAACCGCCGCCGCCTGCGTCGACCCGCGCATCGACGCGAACCACTGCGGCGCGTGCGGGAACCGTTGCGCCGCAGGGCTCTCGTGCGTGTCCGGGCGCTGCGAGCGCGTGTGCCCCGCGGGACAGACGGTGTGCAGCGACGCCTGCCGGGACTTCTCCAGCGACAACGCCCACTGCGGCGCCTGCGGCAACGCCTGCCCCAGCGGGCAGGTCTGCGACCGCGGCGCCTGCCGCCTCACCTGCGCCTCGGGCCTCACGGTGTGCAGCAACGCCTGCGTCGACACCACCCGCGACACGTCCCACTGCGGCGCCTGCGGCAACGCCTGCGCGGCCCGCAGCAACGCCGCCACCGCCTGCGCGACGAACACCTGCGGCTACCGCTGCAACGCGGGCTTCGGCGACTGCGACACCACCCCCAGCAACGGCTGCGAGGCCAACCTCAACGCCTCGGCGCAGCACTGCGGCGCGTGCGGCAACGCCTGCAACCTCGCCAACGCCACCGCGGCGTGCAGCAACGGGCAGTGCGCCGTGGGCGCGTGCAGCGCGGGCTTCGCCAACTGCGACAACCTCCCGAGCAACGGCTGCGAGGTCGACACGCGCAGCAGCGACGCGCACTGCGGCGCCTGCAACAACGCTTGCGGCGGCAACCAGCGCTGCGTGAACGGGCGCTGCGAGCTGCGGTGCGTGCCGGGCGCGGCGACCTTCGACGGCGACGGACAATCCCGCCCCCTGGTGATCCCCCAGGGATGCGCGGAGATCACCGTGCGCGCGTGGGGCGGTGGGGGCGGCGGCGGGGGATGGTCCAACACCCTCGCGACGGGCGGCAACGGCGGCGGCGGCGGGTTCGTGCGCGGGACCCTCACCGTCACCCCCGGCGAGACCCTCAACGTGATCGCCGGGACCGGCGGCGCCGGCGCGTGCCAGGGCTGCGGGGTGCCACCCGTCGGCGGGACCCCGGGCGGCGGCACCGGCGGGCGCGGCGACACCGCGGGGTCCAACGGCGGCCCCGGCGGCGGCGGCGGCGGCGCGAGCCGGGTGCTGCGCGGGAGCGCTGTGCTCCTCGTCGCGGGCGGCGGCGGAGGCGGGGGCGGGGGCCAGGCCCTCGACGCGAACACCGTGGGGCAGAACGCCACCAGCGGATGTGGCAACGGCGCCGTGGGACAGGGCGCGGCCACCGGCAACGACGCGCCCGGCACCGCGGGCACCGAGGGCGGCGGCGGTGGTGGAGGCGGCGGCGCGGGGTCCGCGGTCGGCAGCGCGGGCACCTTCGGGCGCGCGGGACAGGGCGGCACCTGCACGGGAGGCACCGTGCAGAACGGCAGCGGCGTCGCCCCGGGAGGCAGCGCCGAGATGGGCTACACCACCAGCATCGGGCGCGGCGGCGCGTCGGCGACCTCACAGTCCACGAGCGGCACCGGCGGGCGCGTGTACATCACCTGGGGGATGTGACCCCCGGCGTCGACGACGCCCCCGCGGCGCGCGATCATCGACGCCCGCATGACCCTCGTTCGCCCCGCCACGCGCGCAGACCTCCCCGCGGTTCAGTTCATCTACGCCCACCACGTCTCGCACGGCACGGGCACCTTCGAGATCGATCCGCCCTCGCTCGCCGAGATCACCGCGCGCTGGGAGAAGGTCGGCGCGCGCGGGCACCCCTGGCTCGTGGCGTGTGACGAGCGCGGCGCGGTGCAGGGCTACGCCTACGCGGGTCCCTTTCGCGAGCGCGCGGCCTACGCGCGCACCCTCGAGGACTCGGTCTACGTCTCCCCCGACGCGCAGGGCCGGGGCGTCGGTCGCGCGCTGCTCACGGCGCTCCTCGACGCGGCGAAGTCCCTGGGCGCCAAGGAGATGCTCGCGGTCATCGGCGACTCGGGCAACGCCGCCTCCCTCGGGCTGCACCGCGCGCTGGGCTTCACCGACGCGGGGCTGCTGCGCGGCGTGGGGGAGAAGTTCGGGCGGGTGCTCGACGTGGTGATCCTGCAGCGCGCGCTGTGATCGACGCGCGCTCAGCGCAGGCACACCTGGTACATGCTGACGTAGGTGCTGTTGGGAAAGGTCGTGCGGCCCTCGAAGCACCCGTCGACCCCGTAGCCGTCGAAGGTGGCGACCACGTCGGCGCCGTCGGTGTAGGTCATCTGCAGACGGTTCGGCGCGGGCTGGGTCCAGGTGCCGCCGTAGGTGCTGCTGCCGATGTTGAGGAAGGTGATGGAGCCGTCGACGTTGAGCTGCGACTCGTGCTCCATGAGGGAGCTCGGGTAGAGCTCGCACTCGAAGAACGAGATCAGGTTCGTGCCCGAGCAGTGGCGGACCAACGTCTGCCGCACGGGGTTCACCGCGATGCTCTGCGCCGCGAGGGAGAGCGTGCCCGAGGCGTTGTTGTTGCCCGTGTTGCTGTCGCCCGCGGTGACGGCGTTGGCGCGGAGCGAGACCGGCGCGGCGCTGTAGGGGATGGCGAGGTCGAAGTACACCGAGGCGCTGCGACCCGCGCGGAGGTTGGTCACCGTGCACTGCAGCGTGGTGCCGACGCGCGTGCAGCGCGGGTCCATCGCGCCGAGGTCGCCGAGCACGTGCACCGTGGGGCTGGTGTTGGTGCGCGGGAGCTGCACGGTGATCGCCACGGAGCTCGCGGTGGCGTTGCCCACGTTGCTGACCTGCACCGTGTAGCGGGCGTTGGCGCCGTAGAACACCCCCGCGGGGGCGCTGATCGACGTGCTCACGTTGGGCGCGCGGGGGGCGGCGTGGGCCGACACGGCGAACACGAGGGCGGCGAGGGCGCTGAGGGCGGCGGGGCGGTTCATCATGGCGCACGGGTCCTTTCGGGCGCGACGAGGGGCGCGCCCGTGACGTGGGGGGATCGATCCGCCGACACCGCGGACCGTTCTGTGGGGTGTTTGACCGCCCCCCGGACGACCCGTCACGAGAATCGTCAGAAAGTTCGATGTGCTTGCAACACAAGGGGATCTGCATCACTCGCCCCCTCCCCCGTTGCCCCTTCACGCCGCCGCCCCACGGTCGCGCGCTGAGATGTCCGATCGCCCCCTCACCCCCCTCGTCGACGACCGGATCTGGTCCACCGAACGCCCTGTGTGGTTCTCCGGGGTGCGGCTGCGCGCGCGCACCACGGTGGTGCGCCTCGACGACGGCGGGCTGTTGCTGCACAGCCCGGCCCCGCCTGGCGAGGCGATGGCCGCGCAGCTGCGCGCGCTGGGCCCGGTGCGCTGGCTGGTGGTCCCCAACGCGTTTCATCACCTCGGCGCGCCCGCGGCGGCGGCCTGCTTCCCCGAGGCGAAGGTGGTGGGCCCGGCCTCGGCGCGAGATCACAACCCCGCCCTGCGGCTGGACCTCGATCTTCGCGACGCGGGCTTCGCGGCGCAGGTGCCCGAGGTCGAGGCCCTGCCCCTGGAGGGCGTCCCCTTCCTCGACGAGACCGTGCTCTTTCATCGACCGACGCAGACCCTCCTGGGCACCGACATCGTCCTCTCCGCCGCCCCTGAGGACCACTGGACCTGGCGCGGCGCCGCGCGCCTCCTGGGTTGCTTCCAACGCCTGAGCGTCCCCCACGACGTGCGGCCGAAGATCTCTGACAGGTCCGCGGCGGCGCGCTCCCTCCAGGCGATGCTGCAGCGGCCTGCCCGACGACTCATCGTGGCCCACGCCGGGGTCGTCGAATCGGGCTGCCTCGATCACCTCGCCGCGGCGTGGCGGCGCGCGGGCGTCGAGGTCTGACCGCCGCTACCGCACTGTGCCGCAGCGCATGGTCATGAGCCCGCACAGCATCCCCGCCGGGTCGCGCGTGCAGTCGCTGTCGCGCCGACAGGCGTTGCCGCTCGCCACGTCGTTCACCACCTGCTGCGCGTCTTCGAGCGCCGCGCTGTCTTCGAGCATCACCATCCCGGCGTCGGCCGTCGCGCTCGCGTCGGCGAGCAAGACCACGTCGTCTCGCGCGCCGTCGGCGACGTCCGCGAGATCGGCGTCGACCACGTCCTGTCCGGCCCCCGAGGGCCCGGGGCGATCCTGCATCCGCCCGTCGAGCACGAAGGGCACGTCGGTCACGAAGGCCACGTCCATCGCGGGAGGACCCGCGTCGGGGAGCGCAAGCACGTCTGGCGGCGCGACGACGTCGGGGAGCGCGGGCACGTCTGGCGGCGCGACGACATCGGGGAGCGCGGGCACATCCGCCGCCGCCGCGTCGAAGCCCGCGTCGCGGTTCTCGCCCACGAGCGCGATGATCGCGCACCCCTGGCACCCCACCGCCGCCGCCAGCACCCACCGTGGAAAGCCCCTCATCGCGCGCACCGGGGAGTGTACGCCGCCGATCATCGCAGCGCCGCGTTCATCGCGGGCAAGAGCGCGTGCCCGGGGTACCTCCGACGGAACCGCGCCGCCACGGCCTCGGCCTCGGCCCGACGCCCCGCGCGCAGCAGCGCCCGCGCGCGCAAGAGCTCCCGCTCCGGCGCGAGCTGACCCCGACGGTGCCGCGCGGCGTGCTCGTCGAGGAGCCGCAGCGCGCGGGCCGGGTCGCCGCTGTTCAGCGCGGTGCTCGCGGGGCCCAACAGCCGCTGCTCGGCGGCGAGGTCGTCGCCCTCATCACCGCGCCGATGTCGTTGTGGCGCAGGGCGTTCGGAGACATCCGGGGGAGGCGTCGGGCGCACGTCGGGGGGCGCGGGCGCGGGCACGGGGACCTCCACGCGCACCTCGCGGTCGCGGGTCACCACGCGCTCCCGCACCACCTCCCGCGGCGGGGCCGTGGGGCGCAGCAGGGCGAGGGCTGCCGCGCCGAGCACGAGGCCGAGCAGAAAGCCCACCAGGGTCTGCCACGGCGCGCGAAAGAACGGATCGCGCCCCGGCGTAGGCTTCGCACCCGCACCGGCAGACGGCGCGCTGGCTTCAGCGATCACCCGCACGTCGAGCGCGCGGAGCATGCGGTCGGAGACCTCCGGCGGCAGGGGCGGAGGCTCGCGCACGAGGTCGAGCATGGCCCGGAGGTCCGGCGGGAGGTCGTCGATGGGGTCTTGCTGGCTCATCGACCGGTCCTCCCGGAGTGGAGCCTGGCGACCTCCGCGCGAAACTCCTCACGGGCCAGGCGCAGCCGTGAGTACGCGGTGTTGACGGGAATCTCGAGCGTGCGCGCGATGTCGGGCGCAGGGCAACCTTCGAGGTCGTGCAGGATGAACACCGCACGCCGGTCGACCTCCACCGCGAGCAGCGCGCGCTCCACCAGCGCCTTCGCCTGCCGCGCCGCCACCGCGGCCTCGGCGTCTCCCTGAGTCGAGGCGAGGTCGCGGTCGTCGAAGTCCGTGGGGTCCTCGGGGTGCCGTCGGCGGTGACGGCGCCACTCGGCGGCGACGCGGTGCGCGATGCCGAAGATCCACGGGCGCAGGGGGCGCGACGGGTCGTAGTCCCCCTGCAGACGAAACACCCGGAGCATCACCTCCTGGGTCACGTCCTCGACGTCGGAGGGGTGCACCCCGAGGCGACGCAGTGTTGCCCAGACGTACCCCGCCTCGCGGTGAAACAGCGCCCGAAAGCCCGCGTCCTCGGAGGGGAGCGTGGGCCCGGTGCCGTCTCGTTGCACAGAGGGGTCTTGGCCGGGGACGCGGAGATCCGTCACGGGATTCGTGCGCTCACCCCGAGACCCACCGTCGCCGCCACGGGCGGGGTCTCCCAGACGTCACGGGTGTCGATGCGGTGGGTGGTGGGGGTCATGGGCGCCAGGAGCTCCGCGGTGAGCCTCCCGCGGAACGGCCCGATCCGCGGGGTCTCCAGCGCGAGCCGCAGGCCCGCGAGGAAGAAGGGGGTCACCGCGTCGTAGGCGATCCCGACGTCGAAGCCCTCGCCCCGCAGCGCGCCGCCGGCCACGAGCAGGCACCCCGACACCACCGACACCCCGACGCACGCGCCCACGGTCCCGAGGTACGCGCTCACCCGCACGGAGCCGTTGGCCTCCCGCTGCGCCACCGGCGCGAAGGCCATCCCCCCGAAGGTCACCCGCCCGAGACCGAAGCGGTACTCGGCGTTCACCCGCGCGCCGAAGGAGAGCTGCGGCGCGAGGTTCACCGCCATCAGCGCGTCGGCCCCGAGCTCCCATCCCCGCTCGGGGGGCGTCACCGCCGGCGGCGGGGCGACGGGGACCGCGGGCGCAACGGGTGGGCTCACCACGGACGCGCTCACCACGGGCGCGCTCACCACGGGTGGGCTCACCACGGGTGGGCTCACCACGGGCGCGCTCACCACGGGCGCGGGGGGAGACTCGGGCAGGGCGTCGATGGCGAGGCTCAGCGCGAGGGCCGACGAGGCCCCGAGGGTCTCGCAGCCCATGGCGCGGGTGCGCAATACGCGCGGGGTCGAGGGCGTCTCTTCGAGCCCGCCCACGCGGAGCTCGGCCACGAGCCATCTCCCGTGGCGCACGAAGGCGAGCTCCACGCGCGCCGTGGGAGGATCGGTGAAGGGGTCGTACCCGAGGCGTCCGCGCACGGTCTCGCGCAGGGCTTCGGCGTCGGGGCAGCGCTCGGCGCCGACGCCGCGAGAGACGTGCAGACGCACCCGCCGCGGAGGGCTCTGGGCCGCCGCGAGGGTCGGGCACAGCAGCGCGGCCCCGAGAACGACAGGGACCACTCCCCGCACGGGACCCGCTACTCCTTCGGCGCGAAGGGCGACGGTGCTTCGACGGTGTCGTCGTCGTCGCCCAGGCGCGGGCGCTCGGGCTCGTCGAGCGGCGCCGGCGGATCGGTCACGGCGAGGCTCACGGCGCGCTCGGCCGCGGCGAGGGAGAGCATCGGGCGGGTCTCTTCGAGGCTCGTGAGCGAGCGCTCCGGGGGCAGCGGGGCGGTGTCGTCGCTGACCCGGAGCACCACGGCGGTGACGTTGTCTTCGCCGCCGTGGTCGTTGGCGAGGCGCACCAGGGCCTCACACGCCGCGTCGGGGTCGCCCTCGTGGGAGAGCACCGTGGTGAGGATCTCCCCGTCGGAGAGCATTCCCGACAACCCATCGGAGCACAGCACGAAGGTGTCTCCCCCGCGCAGCCCGTCGGCGCGGAGGTCGACCAGCACCACCTCGGTCATGCCCAGGGCGCGGGTGATCACGTTGCGCGGGAGCTCGTCGCGCTGCGCCTGGGGGAGGTCGGGCATGGCGCGGAGGTACTCGTTGAGCAGCGAGTGGTCCTGCGTGAGCTGCACGATGCCGCGGTCGCGGATGCGGTAACAGCGGCTGTCGCCCACGTGGCCGATGAACACCCGGCGCGCGTCGAGGTTCACCAGCGCGCTCACCACGGTGGTGCCCATGCCCCGGCGGTCGGGGTTGCGCGCGCTCTCCTCGTAGATGGACTTGTTCGCGACCTTGATGCTCGTGAGCAGCCGGTTCTCCTCGGGGGAGAGCGCGGGGTCGTAGTGGAACGGCCAGGTGGCGTCTTCGCGGGTGGTGCTGTCGAAGAACGCACGCACGGTCTCCGTGGCCATCGCCGAGGCGACGTTGCCCGCGCGATGGCCGCCCATCCCATCGGCCACTACGTACAGCCTGTGCGGGTCGATGACCGCGAAGGCGTCCTCGTTGTGCTCGCGCTGCAGTCCCACGTCGGTACGGCCCGCGGCGTCGATCTTGAGCGACACGTTCGTCGGGGGAGCCTCGCGTCCCGACGCCAGGGTGTCAAGCCCCATCACGGCCGCTCACGCCTTGCCCTGGAGGTGCACGTGGGCCCCCTCGGCCCCGCCCCGCAGCTCGATGACCTGGTCCGCGCGGGACTGGGTGAGCAGGGCGGTGAGGTCCACCCCGAGCTCGCGCAGGGCCCCGAGGTGCGCGCGGCGCTCGGCCTCGCGGGCGCGGGCGATGGCGCCCTCCTGGTCCGCGTCGAGCTTCTGCTGCTCGCGCAAGAAGGTCTGTCGGGCGCGCTCGGCCTCGAGGTCGGCCTCGCGGCGTCGTCGCGCCTGGGCGATCTCGTGGTCGGTCTCCGCGGCGCGGTCGGCGCGCTGTCGCTCGCCGCGCACGAGGCTGCGCTCTTGCGTGAAGTCCTCGAGCTCCTGGGCCTGCTGCAGGGTGGCGCGCTCCAGCGCGAGGCGGGTGCGCGACTCGATGGCCTTGTCGTGCATCTCCTGCAGCGAGTCGGGGGCGCCGTAGCCGCGGTAGACCACCTTGTCGATGCGGTAACCACACTGCTGCGCGCGCACGGTGAGCTGCGGGTACGCGGCGAGCTCGTTGAGCTTCTCGGTGTGCCGCTTGAACGACGCGAAGTCGTGGCGGCCGAGAAAGTCCACCACGTCGCTCGTCGCGGCGTTCACGAAGTCGCCGATGGGATCGTGGGTCGAGGCGAGCATGCGCTCGATGTCGACGAGCTCGAAGAACACCATGAGCCGGATGGTGAGCAGCGCGTCGTCGGCCGTGCGCACGTCGGGCACGTCGTGGTACATCTGGTCGGGCAGCAGCCAGAGCTTCTGAAACACCAGCGCGTTCGGCACTTTGCGGTACCCGTCGTCGCCGCCCCGGGAGCCGTGCCACGAGAAGGTGTGCAGCCACTCGCCGGGCTCGGGCACGAAGACCGCGGGGCCTTCGACCACGCGGCGCTTCACCTCTCCCTGCGCGTCGCGGGTGTAGACCACCACGGCCTCGCGGGTGGCGATCTGCAGGGCGTCTTCTTTGCCCACGGAGAGGTGCTGACGCGGGTCGAACCACAGGTGCGCGGGGCCGCGCACGTGCTCCTGCCGACCGTCGCGGTAGCGCACGAGCAGGAACTCCCCGGGGTGCGCGACGTGGTGCGCCATCGCCTGCACGCGCTGGCGAAACGCCCACACCCGGCGCGGGCCGACGATCTCTTCCATGCTCCCGTCGCGGTCGACGAGGAGCACGCGCTGGCCGTCTTCGACGGTGACGTAGAACAAGCCCCACCTCCATCCGTGGGTGTTGGGGTCGAGGCCCGGCTGCTCCGCGCGCATCGCGGCGAAGGCCCGGTTGCGCTCGTGGCGGGGCATCGTCGCGAGGCTCGGGGCCTCGGGCGCGACGCTCCCGGCGAGGGTCATGGACGCTTGAAAATCCGCGGGCGCGACGTTCGACTGCGCGGCGCTGCTACGGGACGCGGGCGGCGGAGGACCTCCGCGCTTGCGCATCACCAGCTCGGGCGCGGCCTCGTTGAGCGCCCCCGCGGATTGGATGTAGCGGTACTTCGCGTCCACGCCGGGCCGCATGGGAGCACCCTCCCGCGCGGGACGTCAACGCGCGACGGCAGCGGATCAAACGTCTTGGATGATGGGGTCGCGCTTGCTGATGAAGCGCTTGATGAGCCCCCAGGCCTCGTCGTTGGCCTTGGTGATCTCCACCCCAAGGCCCGGCGACGTGCTGGAGTCCACGTCGGTCACCTGCCGACGCCAGCGGACCACGCCCTGCACATCCGCGCGGAGGTCTCCCGGGAACTGGAGTTCCACCTCGCACGACGTGCCGATGGCGACGGCGGTCCAGGTGGCCACGAAGACCCCCCCGTGGTTGGTGATGTCGCCGAGAAAGTCGGTGTAGAAGTTCGAGTCGGAGTGCACCCCGAGCTCGGCCTCCAGCCGCGGCAGCCCGTTGATCCCGGTCTGCGGGCGGGCGGCGGTCTCGGGGAACACCGTGGGGGCCTTGGAGCGCCGCTGCGGGTCCTTCACCGCCGAGGCGGCGAGGGGCACGGGCTGCTGCGCGGGCTGCACCAGCGGCACGGGCTGCTGCGCGGGCTGCACCAGGGGGAGGGGCTGCGGGGAGTAGGCGGGCGCTGCGTTCACGGTCGGTGCAACGGCGCTCACGGCGGGAGGTTGATGTGGGAATTCTGCCACCGGCGCCACCGGCGCCACCGGGGCGTGCGCCAGGGGCTGCGTGGCGTGCACCGTCGCCACCGCGGAGGCCACGGGCTGCGGCGCGACCTGCGCCACGGGCGCCGCGGGCTGCGGCGGGACCTGCGACACGGGCGCGGCCGCCGGGGGGCCGCCGGGCTCGGTGAGCCCGTGCTCGCGAATGGCCGCGAAGAGCATCCCGAGAGACTGCGCGATGGCCGCGGTCGCGTCGGCCACCGCGGGGTGGTTCTGGTCCGCGCTCTGCTGCATCCCCGCGAGGGTCTCCTGCAGCGCGCTGCGCGCGTTGAACAGAAGCGCCGCGTCGCCCCCCTTCTCCAGCTGGAACAACGGACCGATGGCCCGCGCGATACCCTGCACGACGTCCATCACCCCGGGGGGCACGTTGTTGTCCTGTTGCAGCGCGGCCAGCGAGGCGGCGAGGCGCTCACGGGCGCGGGCGGCGGTGGTTGCGATGGGGGTGCTGCTCATCGACGGTGTGGTCCTTGCGCGGAGAGCGCGGTGAGGCGCGGGCGGGACAGGGTAACAACGCCACGCACGGGGTCGCAACGGCTCTGTTCCCCCCATCCCCCTCTCGCGGGTATCGTCCCCGACGGAATGAAGACGCTCCGCGCGCCCCTCGGTCTCTCTGTGATCCTCCTGCTCGGCTGCGGCACCCCGGTGAACAGCGGCCTCGGCGGAGCGCCCCTCCCCGTCGGCGACGCCGGGAACAACAACGGCAGCAACACCTGCGAGACCGTCTGCGCCGCGCAGGCCCGCGCCGGATGCAGCAACTTCTCCATGGGCACCTGCGTCTCCGAGTGCGCCCGGGACCTCGCGCAGGTGCCTGCCTGCGTCGCCGCCTTCGACGCGGCCGTGGCCTGCATCCGGGGCGCGACCTTCACGTGTGACCGCGACGGCGACCCGACCCTCACGACCTGCCTCGCCGAGTCCGCGCCCTTCCTCGCGTGCATCCGCGCGCAGCGCGACGCGGGCACCCAACGACCCGACGGCGGTTGATCCCCGCGACCCCGCGCGCGCCCCTCGTCGCCGCCCTCGCGCTGCTCACGGCCCTGGGCCTCGGCGCACGGCTGCGCAACGCCTCTGCGCCCCCCTTCGACTTTCACCCCACCCGCCAGTACTACGCCCTGCTCTTCGCGCAGGACTTTCGCCACCAGTTCTGCGGCGACCCGCGCAGCCCCGAGGCCCGCGCCGCCCGCGCCAACCGCGAGGGCGAGGCCCTGCTCGAACCCCCGGTGGTGCCCGCGCTCACCGCCCTCGGGTGGTGCGCCCTCGGCCGCGAGAGCCTCGCGCTCCCGCGCGTGCTGATGTCCCTCGCGTGGGCCCTGGGCGCCCTCGCCGCCGCGTGGCTCACCCGCGTCCTCGGCGGCGGAACCCTCGCGCCCCTGCTCGCGGCGACGTGGTGTCTCTTTCACCCCTACGCCCTCGCCGCCGGACGCAGCGCGCAGCCCGACGTCCCCATGGTCGCCCTGCTGCTCCTCGGCGCGGCCTGCCTCGCCCGCGGGCGCGACGACCCCGACGCGCGCTGGACCTGGCGCGCCGCCGCGGCCCTCGGCACCGCCGTGCTGGTGAAGCTCGTGGCGGTGTTCTTCGCCGCCCCGCTGGTGGCCTGGCGCGTCCTTCGCGGGCGTTCGATGTCGTTGCGCGACAAGGGATCCTTCGCGCTCGCGCTCGCCCCCGCGGCGTGCTGGTACGCCTGGGGGTGGTTCGTCGAGGGCTCCCTGCGGCACCAGGGCAGCGGCCGCTTTCGCCCCGCGCTGCTGGGCACGGCGGTCTTCTGGAGCGACCTCGCGCGCCGCGTCGACACGGTCACCGGCCTGCGCGTGTTCTACGTCACCGCGGCCCTCGGGGCGCTGCTGCTCCGCGGCCCCGCGCGCGCGGTGAGCCTCGCGTTTCTGCTCGGGCAGGTGGGCCTCGGCGTGGCCTTCACGCAGCACATCTACACCCACGACTACTACCTCCTGCCGCTGCTCCCGTGGGTGGGCGTGACCCTCGCGCTCAGCGTCAGCGCGCTGCTCTCACGGATCCCGCAGGGACGCTCCCTCGCGCAGGGGATCACCCTCGCCCTCGCGCTCGGTCTCGCCGCGCGCGGCACCTCCCGGGCGTGGCGCGACGCCGACCGCAACGTCCGCCTCGGCGCGCCGGTGGTCGACGACGCGCGACGTCTCGGGGCGGTGTTGCAGCACCGCCGGGACGTGTTGATGCAGGCGCCGTGGTACGGGCTGCCGCACAAGTTCCACGGGCGCTTCGCCGCGGAGTACTGGCCCGACCACGTCGACCTCGCCGACGACCCACACCCGTGGTCCCCCGCGGCGCGCGTGCGGTTGGGGTACCCCGGTCACGCCTTCGCGCGCTTCGTGGTCGCCGACCCCGCGGAGATCACCGCGCAGCCCGCGCTCTGGCAGATGCTCACGACGCGCTGCACCCCGACCCTGCGCGACGCGCGGCTGGCGGTGTTCGCGTGCGAGGGGCTCAGACCGTGAGGGTGAACACCACGCGCGTGCGGTTGGGGCCGGCGTAGTCTTCGAGGGCCTCGCCCTTGAAGCCCAGGGCGTCGTGAAAGGCGATGCTGCCCACGTTGTTGGGCGTGGTGATGGCCTTGATGCGCGAGGCGCCGTGGCGCTTCGCCTGCAGGATGAACTCGGCGTAGAGCGCCTTGCCCACGCCCTTGCGGCGGTACGCGGGATCGATCCCCACGAGGTGGATGTACCCCACCTTCGGCGACTCCCCCGCGAGGAAGCCCAGCAGAAAGCCCACCATGCGCCCCTCGTCCTCGACGATGAGCGCGCGCTCGCCGAGCTCGTAGAAGAACAGGGGGTGGGCCAGCGCGGACGTCGGCCCTCCCCACCAGAGGTCGATGACAGAGACGATCTCGAGAAAGTCGTCTCGGGTGATCCCGCGGGTGAGCATGCCGCGCGCGCTAGTGCCCCTGATCGAGGCGGCTGTCAATCCGAGGCCCGTCAAATGCCACGGGTCGAGGTCAGTGGCGAAAGAACCATACCCCGCGTTGCCCGCCGCCGGCGATGACGACCGAGCCGTTGTGCGCCCGCGCGAGGGCAAGGCCCTGGGCGCCGAGCATCCCCGCGACGCCGCCGGCCACCGGGGTGCGAGGCATCGTGCCGTCGACCCGGTCGGCGGCTTCGACCGCGCCGCTGGCGTTGGTGCCGCCCACCACCAGCACCTGGTCGCCCTCGGCCACCGCGGCCAGCGCGTCGCGGCGGCGGGTGGTGAGCAGCGGGGCGGTGCGCAGCAGCAGCGGGCAGCCCATCGCCGCGTCGAGGCACGCGAGGTCGAGCACGGCGTCGCTGGTCGCGAGGTCGGTGGTGCCCACCCGCGCGCCGCCGAGGGCGTAGGCCATGTCGCCCACGCGCACCATCGCCGCGCTCGTGCGGGCGTCGAGGTCGGCGTCGCCCGTGCGTTGCGCGCGGCGGTCCATGGGGACGCTCCCGTCGAGGCCGTAGTGCTCCAGCGCGGGCGACGTCGCGTCGGCCTGTCCGCCCAGCACCAGCAGTTCGCGGTCGCGCACGATCACCGCCGCGGGCTCGACGCGCGGGGTGACCATGGGCACGCCCTGCACCCAGGTGCCGTCGTTGCGCACGCGGTCCACGCGGGCGCTGGGCATCCCCATGCGCAGGCCGCCCACGAAGTACCCGCCGCCCAGGGGGTCTTGCACCAGGGTGCTGCGGGTCATGTCGCAGCGCTCCGGCGGCGGGACGTTCTCGCGGGTGCCCTCGAAGGTGTTGCTCGCAGAGTTCCACACCGTGGCCTGGCAACCCTTGAGCACCAGCACCCGCACCCCGTCGAGGTTCACCGCGTGGAGCGCGCCGGTGTAGGGCGCGCGCAGCACGGACATGTTCGTCGGCCGTCCGAGGTTGAAGAGGTCGAGCACGTCGACCGCGGCCTCGGTGTCGTTGCCGCCGAAGACCGCGACGAAGGGCGAGTTGATGGGCACCACCACGGGGGCCGTGCGCGGCGTCTCCAGCGACACCGCCGCGGGCGCGGGGACCACCGTGTCGCTGCGCTGCATGTACACGGGCACCACGCTCGCCGCGAGGCGGTCCCAGAACACCGGCGGGGTGGCGCCCGAGCCGATGACCAGACCGTTGCGCAGCGCCTCGATGCGCAGCCGCGAGGACCGTCGGACCGCGGTCAGATCCAGGCCCAGCGTGAAGCCTCCGTTCGCCGCCACGGGCACGGTGATGGGTCCGCCGAGGCCGTTCTCGACGGTCGCGCGGGCCTGCGTCGCCGCGTCGGGGCCGTGAAAGGGGTTGCCCCCATCGGGCGCGATCACCGCCACCGCCAGCTCGATCTTGTTGAAGCAGCCCGTGGCGAGGAGCGCGAGCAGCGGGGCGAAGGCGCGGGGGGGCAGCACGGCGCGCATCTTCCCTACGCGCCCTCAACGCGCAAGGGGGGGACGCGGCTTCGCGCCTGCGGGTAGCGCTTCACCGCGCCGCGCGCCGGGCGTATACCCCTCCCGAGGCATGAACACGCCGACACGCGCCCGGGGCCTTGTGCGACCACTGCTCCTCGCGATGCTCGCGGGCTGCGCGACCCAGGAGTTCCCCGTCGACGAAGACGCGGGCAAAGACCCCTTCACGGTCGACGTCGTGGTGATGGCCGACGACGCCCCGCAGCCCCTCGCCTTCGACGTGCCCCCGCTCGGGGTCGACCGGGTCACCCCCGCGCCCGACCTCCCCGTGTCGCCCGATGTCATTGCTGCGCAAGACGTTCCGTTCACTCCGGCGGACGTCTCGACGGTCTGCGAGCTCGGCACCGTGCGCTGCGACGCGCAGTGCGTCGACCTGCGCAGCAACCCCGCGCACTGCGGCCGCTGCGGCCTCGCGTGCGCCGCGGGCCGTGCGTGCGTGGGAGGATTCTGCGACGAGCCCTGCGCCGCGCCGCGCTTGATGTGCGGCGGCGTCTGCACCGACCCCTCGGTCGACCCCTCGCACTGCGGCGCCTGCGGCAACGCCTGCACCGCGGGCGCGATCTGCACCGCGGGCCGCTGCGTCTCCCGCTGCGCGGCGGGGCAGCTCTCGTGCGGGGGACAGTGCGTCGACCCGCGGAGCAACCCCCTCCACTGCGGCGCCTGCGACACCCCGTGCACGAACGGATCCTCTTGCAGCGCAGGGCGTTGCACGACGCCCGTGAGCATGGCCCCGGTGGGCAGCCCCTGCGGACGCACGTCGGACTGTCAGCCCGGCTGGACCTGTCAGGCCGCGGTGCAGGGCTGGCCCGGCGGCTACTGCATGCTCCAGGGGTGCTCCCGCGACAGCGAGTGCGGCCCCACGGGCACCTGCCTCATCGGCTCGACCCAGACCGCGTGCTTCGCGCGGTGCGTGAGCGGCTCTGACTGCCGCGGGGGCTACAGCTGCGTGCGGCTCAACAGCTTCGACCCCACGGGGCTGTGCTTCCCGCAGTGCTCCACGAACGTGCCCGTGGTGTGCGGCGAATACGCCTGCAACGCGCGCACGGAGCTGTGCACGGGGGGGTGCTCCACGAGCCAGGAGTGCAGCCTGAACAGCGTGTGCCTCGCGGGCGACTGCTACTGCACCGCCCGCACGAACTGCGGACCCAACCGCCGCTGCTACACCGCCGACGGCTACTGCGGCTGCGCCAACGACAGCGCCTGCGCGCCCGACGCGCGCTGCGACGTCTCCACCGGCGAGTGCGTCGCGCGATGAGCGCGCTGGTGGTCCTCGGGTGCGGCTTCGCGGGCGAGGCCCTGGCCCGTCGACGGCTCGCCGCGGGGGGTCTCGTGCGGGCCACCGTGCGACGCGACGAGGAGCGAGATCGCCTGCGCGCCAGCGGGATCGACGCACACACAATCCCGCGGCTCACCCAAGACGCACTCACCGGGGTCCTGCGCGACGGCGACGACCTCGCGGTGTGCTTCCCCCCCGACGGGCACACCGACGCGGCGATCTCTCCCCTCGCGGCGGCGATGCGCGCGACGGTGTACGTCTCGTCCACCGGGGTCTACGGCGACCGCACGGGCGACATCGACGAAGACACCCCGCTGGACCTCGCGACCGACAAGGCCCGCGCCCGCGCCGACGCCGAGTCCCTCTGGCGCGCCCACGGCGCCACGGTGCTGCGCGCGGCGGGGATCTATGGTCCGTGGCGGGGGCTGCACCGAAGGGTGTGGGAGGGCCGCCACGCGCTGCCCGACGGCGGTCACCGGGTGGTGTCGCGGGTGCACGTCGACGACCTCGCCGCCCTCATGGAGGGTTGCCTCACCCGCGGTCTCCGCGGCGAGACCTTCGTGGTGGCGGACCAGTGTCCCGTGCCCCAGCGCGAGGCCGTGGCGTGGTTGTGCGCGCGCCTGGGCGTGGCCGAGGTGCCCGTGGCGACGGGCGATGCGGTGCCCGAGACGCTGCGACACGACCGTCGGGTGAACAGCGCGCGGGTGCTGGCGGCGACCGGGGTGCGGTTGATGTATCCGGGCTACCGCGAGGGCTTCGCGATGTGTTTGCGCGAAGAGGGGATGTAGCTCAGGAGCCGCCCGCGGCCTGGATGCGCTGCACCCACGCGGGGTCGGGGAGCGTGCGCGCGAGGCGCGACCGCACGCGGGCGAAGAGGGCGACCCACTGCGCGCGCTCCGCGGGGGTGAGCGCCATGCGGGTGATGCCGCGGGTGAGGAGCGTCTGTTCGGCGGCGGCCTCGGCGCGCACAAAGGCCGGGCGCGCGAGGGTCGCGGACTGGGCGAAGACCTCGCGGAGGGTGGTCCGCTGGTCGGGGGGGAGCGACTCGAAGGCGGCGCGCGAGAGCACGATGGCGCTGAGCGACCCGCTCGCGCTGCGCTCGGACATGTACCGCACGTGCCCGGACCACTGCAGCGCGATGGCCGCGAGGGGCGGCGCGTACACCGTGTCGATGCGGCGGGTCTGCAGCGCCGAGAGCACCTCGGGGAGCGCGAGGGGAACCCCCGTGGCGCCGGCCTCGGCGTAGAGCGCGGGGAGGATGGGGTCGTCGGTCCACTGCCACGGCCGCGCGGAGGCGAGCTGCGTGGGGACGCGGATCTCCTGTGTGGAGAACATCCGCGCGCCGAGGGAGGGCGAGAGGTGGATGAGCGCGAACCCCGCGCGCTCGAAGCCCGTGGCGATCTCGGGCTCCATCGCGCGGTACGACCGCAAGAAGGCCTCGGGCGTGTTGAACAGCGCGGGGAACTGGTACGCGAGCACCGGGCGGTGGATGTGCTGCAGCCCCGTGGCGGTGAGCGCGCCGCCGTCGAGACGCCGCGTGCGCACCTTGCGCACGACCTCGGACTCATCGCCCTGAATGCCGCCCGCGTAGAGACGAATGGTGAGCTGCCCGTTGGTGCGCCGACGGAGTTCGCGCGCGGCGGACTCGAGGGTGCGGGTCCAGAGGGATCCGGGCGGCGCGAGGGTGGCGATGGAGATCGCCCGCTGCGCCGACGCGGCGACGGGGAGCAGCGCGGTGAGCGCGAGGGCGGAGAGGGCAATGGCGCGTCGCATGGCGCGATGGTGTGCCGCGAGGGGGGTGGTGGTCAACGCGGGGCGAGACGAGCCCGCGCGACGGAGAGAGCCGCGAGGTTCAGTGCGACCGTCGCGGGATCCCGACGAAGGAGAAGATCGGGATGTCGACGGCGACGAACGCGCTCACCGTCGTCGCAGCCAGGGATTGGTCCGCGCCGTCGACCGTCACGGTGCGCGCGAAGGGGCGATGGCTCGCCCCGAGTCCAAACAGGAGAGGGACCTCCGGCACCCCAAATCGGAGATAGAGCCCCGGCGCGACGAACGAGAGGGCGTTGAAGCTGGTATCGGCGCTGTTCGACGACAGTGGCGCGAGGGCGCCAACATCGACGAGCGAGACGAAGAACCCAAGGTGCCAGCTGGCAGAAACTCCCCAGGAGAGGTCCACCCCCAACGGCGCGAAGAACTGTCCCTGGGATGCCCACTCACCGGGTCTGCTCACCCCGGAGGAGTCAGTGTGCGAGCGGGTGTACTCCTCACCGCCCGCGAGCCCGAACGCCCCGTTGAGCCAGATCGAGAAGCGGTTGCGAGACTTCAGACGCCACGAACCCACGGGCGCGGCGAAGGTCTCAATGACCGCGCTCACCTGCTCGGCCGAGCGGGCCGCGGCGAGGTCGGCGCCGAGGTTCAGCACCCGCAGCACACCTTCGGGGATCTCCACGCCCGGCGAGCCAGGGCCGGGGAGCGACCGCGCGACGTCTCGGATGATGCGGGCGGCTTGCACAATGACATCCGCCAGCGAACGCCGAGCGACGGCCGAGAGGAACGAGGCCAGCGACGCCGGGAGCCGAGGATGTGCCCGGTCCCAGTCCACGAGGTCGGCGCCGCGTGTGATCAGCGCCACCACCGCAGCCGCGACGGGCTCGACCCGCGCGTTGCGCTCGGCCTCGTCGCGCGCGTCGTGGAGGGCCCGCACCTGACGCTGCAGGTTCCATGACTCGCGAAAGAACCCATCCATCTCACCACGCGCAGGGACCTGTGCACCGGGGTTCAGCTCGCGCCACAGGTTGTTGAGCGCCTCAACGAGAGCCTCTGGGGCGCGCTGCGGTTCGTTGTTGGTGTGCGGTTCACGCAACGCGGCGGCGACCGCGCTCAGGGCGAAGCGCTGCACCCTCTGGCTCGCGATGCAGTTCGCATCCTCCAAACAGTTCCACCCGGCAACCACATCTCGAACCGCCAACGCGTTGCGCGTGACATCGATGGACAGGGTCATCGTCGCGAGGAGTTCAAGGCTCGCGCGCATCACGAGCCGACCACGACCTCCTGACCGGGGTGGCTCGAAGGTGGCGCTGAGGTTCCGAGGAAGATGCACCGCGTCGTCGCCCACCGCGGCGATGAAGCTCGGACCGAAGCTGGCCGAGAAGAGATCCCCCCCTTGCCCGAGATAGGCGCAGGTGGCCGGTAACAGCCGGAGCGCGACACCGTTCGGGCACAATTCCTCGCGCAGTCGGT
>JBILLI010000448.1:0-6308 GCA_044376155.1 Polyangiales bacterium | reverse complement strand
CCTGCAGCCCGCGACGCGGGCTTTCCCTTGGCTGCCGTGCACTTCAGTGCGCGGCAGCGCGCGCGCGCAAACTACTTGTTGGCAAGCCTCCCGACGACTTGTGTGCCGAACGGAGCCACTCGTGGGGGCGGGGCCGGGGGTGGGGGCTCGCGGTGACGGTTGAGACCACGAGAATTCAAGTCCACACTGAAGAAAGTACGGATCCCTGCTGAGCGCCGGGACCTACTCCAGCGTGGCCGTCACGCTCACGCCCGAGAGCCCCGCGCCGTCGAGCGAGCGCACGGCGACCCGCACGTCGGCCTCTTCACCTCCCTCGTTGCGCCACGAGACTTCCGCCGTCCCGCTGCCCTGCGCGCGACCGAGGCACGCGTCGTTGCACCCGCGCTGCACCTCGACGACCACGGGCTGCGGGGGCGAGGTCGTCGCCGCCGTGACGCGCCATCGCACGCTGCGACCCGCGCCCACGACGCTGCGAAACCACCGCACGGGCCCGCGGGGAAGGGGGCTGCACGCGGTGCCCTGGGCCTCTCCGCGCAGCAGGGGCACCGACGCCGAAGTGTCCAGAAGCGCGGCGTCTTCGCAGCGGTTGCCCTCGGGCGCGAAGGTCTCCACCGCGAGGTCGTACGCGGATCCTGAGACCAACGGCCACCCTGCCTGCACGACCACCGTGCGCGGTGCGTCCCCCGCGTTGCGCCACCAGAGGTGGGATCCCCGCGACAAGGGATCGGTCCCTTCGGCGAGGCAACTGCCCTCACACGACTCGCGCAGCGCGAGGGAGGGCATCCCCGAGGAGAAGCCGCTGAAGGGGTTGCGCGCCCACGCGTGGAGCACCTCGCCCGCAGGCACCGTGGCGCTGTACCACCGCACGTTCCGCGGCGGGCCCGCACACCACGGCGCGGTGGCGAGGGACTGCGCCCCCTGCTCACGGAGCGCGGGGCTCGTCGGGGTGACCGCGGTGCGTCGGGCGCAGGTGCTGTTCGTCGCGATGACCTGCGGTGTCGCGGAGAAGGAGATGACCCCACGCAGGTTCGGCGCCGACGCGCCCACCGCGACGAGCACCTCCTGCGTCGTGCCGGTGGTGTTGGCCCAGGTCGCTTGCGTCAGGCCCTGCGCGAGGCACGTCGGCGCGTCACACGCCGCGCGCACCTGGATCGACGCCGACACGGCGCGACTCCCCACAACGAACCCGCTGGCGACGAAGCGCATCGCGACGTTCGGGGCCACGATGAACCGCATCCAGCGCGCGGGGCCCACGCCCCCGCCGCCCCCACACGCCGCGGCGTTCTCGGCCACGAGCTGCGTGTCGAGGGCGAGGCTGCGCGCGGTGATGGTCTCGGAGAACTCGCAGCGACCCGCGGCGTTGGGCGCGACGAAGCGCGCGGTGAGCGCGTAGGGCACCCGCGCGTTTGGCGTGCGCGCGCCCACGGCGACGAGCAGCGTGCCCGGCGCGTCGGTGAGGTTGGGCACGCGCAGCGTCGTCGGGGCGGTCCCGGGCGCCTCGGCCACGCACGTGAGGGCGTCACACGACGCGAAGGCGCGCACCGCCAGCGGGACGTTCGCGGCGGTGGTGGCCTGCAGCTCCAGGAACCTCCCTGCGGGGACGGTCACGCGATGAAAGCGCACCGGGCCGCCCTCGCTGAGACCGTCACACAGCGGCAGCACCGCGGCGCTGAGGGCCGTGTCGCCCCGCGCCTCGACCCCCTCGGTGAGCGCCTCGGCGCCGTCGCAGCCGGCGGCCGGGTCGCGCGGGTGCACGCGCATCGCGAGCGAGAAGGTGCCCTCGGCCTGCGCGGGGTAGACCCCCACGCCGAGGCGCACCGTACGCGGCGCGTCGGAGGGGTTCTCGGCCACGAGCGTGCTCCGCTGCCGCAGCAGGGTGGGCGTCGAAGCGATGCAATCGTTTGTCTCGCAATCACTTCGGAACACCGCGGCGACGCCGAAGGTGCGCCCCGGGAGCTCGGGGCCGGGGCTGAGCGTGGCTACGGCGACGCTGCGCGGGGGCACGTCGACGCGATACCAGCGCAATCCCCCCGCGGCGGGCGCGGTGCGGTTGGCGCACGCGGCCTCGACGGTCGCGCCGGGGCCGAAGGGCTGCTCGCCGCGCCAGTCGCCGTCGGTGAGGGGCTCGGCGTCGGCGCAGCGGAGGTTCGTCGCGGTGCGGCTGCGCGCGAAGGAGATCGCGAAGCGCCCGGGCCACGTCGAGAACGACCCGGCGAGCACGCGCACCTCGCGGGGAGACGTGCCGGTGTTGGCCCACACCGCGCGCAGGGGGGTCTCGCCCGAGGTCGAGCTCTGCGCGAGGCAGGTGGTGTCTTCGCACGACGCCACCACCTGGAGCACCACGGGTCCGTCGGCCGAGGGGACCCGCGCGGTGAGGGTCTCGCCCGCGGGCACGGTCACGCGGTACGACACCGACCGCACGGCGCCGAGGCACCCGGCACCGCTCTGCGCGCCGGTGAGGGTCTCGCCCTCGCGCGCGGTCCCATCGACCACGGGGGTGGCCTGCGCGCAGGTGCCCGCGCCGAGGGGACCCTGCGCGTCCACGCCCGCACCGACGTCCCGCGCGCCGGCGTCGAGGATGGGCGCGTTGACGGGTCCGCCGCAGCGCGGGAGCAGCAGCGCGAGGGCCAGCGCGAGGCGTCGACGGGGTGGCATCGCGAAGGAATCTACCAGCGACGGCGGCTGCGGTAGCGTGCGGGCGTGCGTCGCCTCTGGATCCTCCCGCTGTGCCTCCTCGCGTGCTCGTCGACCTCTGCGCCGATCGACGGCGCCGTGCCCGACCGACCCTCCCGCGAGGTGCCCGAGATGCGCGCGGCGTGTGCGCGCCGCAACCCCTTGCGCGAGCCCTTCTTCGGCGACCTGCACGTGCACACGGCGCTCTCCTTCGACGCCGCGACCTGGGGGGTGCGCGCGCGCCCCGCGGACGCCTACCGCTTCGCCCGCGGCGAGGAGATCGGGCTCTCCCCCTACGGCGCCGACGGACGTCCCACCCGCACCGCGCAGCTCTCGCGCCCGCTGGACTTCGCCGCGGTCACCGACCACTCGGAGTTCCTCGCGGAGACCTCGCTGTGCACCACGCCGGGATCACCCATCTACAACTCCCGCACCTGCCGCGAGCAGCGCGAGACCCGCTTCGTCGCGGCGCTCGACTACGGGCTCCCGCTCTCGTCGACGAACCCCGTGCGACCGGCCATCTGCCGCGACGACGACGGCACCTGCGCGCGGGCGCTGACCGCCGCGTGGGAGGAGGTGCAGCGCGCGGCCGAAGACGCCTACGACCGCACCGCGCAGTGCCGCTTCACGAGCTTCGTGGGCTACGAGTGGACGGGCTCCCCCGGTGCCAACAACCTGCACCGCAACGTGATCTTTCGCTCGCGGCGCGTGCCCGCGGTGCCCACGTCGTACATCGACGCGCCGACGCCCGACCGTCTGTGGAACGCCCTGGAGCGCGACTGCACGGCGGGGGAGGGATGCGAGGTGCTGGCGATTCCGCACAACTCGAACCAGTCCGCGGGGCTGATGTTCAACCCCGTGACCGAGGACCGCGCGCCCTACACCGCCGCCTTCGCCCGCCGCCGCGCGACGCTCGAACCCCTCGTGGAGATCTACCAGCACAAGGGCAGCTCGGAGTGCATCGCGGGCGCGGCCAGCGTGCTCGCCAGCGAGGACGAGGCGTGTGCCTTCGAGCAGCTCACCGCCCCGCCGTGTGTGGGCGCGAACGACCCGCCGGGCTGCACCCCGCGGTGCTCCGTGGCGGGCGGGCTCGGGCTCGCGGGGGATTGCGTCGAGCCCGGAGACTTCGTGCGCCCCGCGCTGCGTCGCGGCCTCGCGGAGTACCTCCGCACCGGGGCTGATCCCTTTCACCTGGGCTTCATCGGCAGCACCGACACGCACAACGGCACCGCGGGGCTCGTCGACGAGGAGAACTTTCCCGGGCACACCGGGCGCGGCGACGACACGCCCGAGGGGTTGCTCACGCCGCCCGGGGGACGTCCCATCTCCGTGCGCTTGAACAGCCCCGGCGGACTCGCGGTGCTCTGGGCCGAGGAGAACTCCCGCGAGTCGCTCTTCGCGGCGATGCGGCGACGCGAGAGCTACGCCACCAGCGGGCCGCGCATCGTGGTGCGCTTCTTCGGGGGGTGGTCCATCGCGGAAGGTCTTTGTGCGACGCAGGACCTTGCGGCGCAAGGGTATGCGAACGGTGTCCCGATGGGGGGAGAGCTGCCGGTGCGTCCGTCGGGGGCGGCGCCGGGCTTCGTGCTCTCGGCGCTGCGCGACGCGATGGGCGCGCCGCTGGCGTCGCTGGAGATCGTGAAGCTCTGGGCCGACGCGCAGGGCACCCACGAGCGGGTGTTTCGCGTGGCGGGCGGAGCGGGTGCGGGGGTGAACGCGGCGACGTGTGCGCCCACGGGCACGCCTGGCGAGAGCGCGCGGTGCGCGGTGTGGCGCGACCCGGCGTTTGATCCCGCGGCGCCCGCGCTCTGGTACGCGCGGGTGTTGGAAGACCCGACGTGCCGGTGGTCGCGACGGATGTGCAACGCGCTGCGGGTGGACTGCGCGACGGTGCCGCGGGAGTCTCCGCTGCGCGCGTGCTGCGACGGGACGCTGCCCGACACCGTGCAGGAGCGCGCGTGGACCTCGCCGATCTGGTATCTCCCGTCGCGATGAGGCGCGCGGTGCGAGGCTGGCTGGTGGTGTTGGGCGCGGTGGTCGCGTGTCGTCGCGCGACGCCCCCTGCGGAGACGACGACAACGGCGGATCCGCCCGCGGCGACCGGCCCAGTGCGCCCCGCGGGGTGCGACGCGCCGCGCGAGGGCGAGAGCCTCGCGGAGTTCGATGCCCGGTGTCGCGCGGGCGCGCAGGCCGCGGGCTCGGACTGCGATGTGCCCAAAGAGGATGAGTCGTTCGACGCGTTTCAGCAGCGCTGCGCGCGGCGCGCGAGGGTGCGGGGGGCGGCCCGTCCGACGATGCCGACGGCGCCGGTGGTTCCTGGCGTGAGCGATGCCGGGGCGACGGAAGCCGCCGTGATCGATGTGCGGCCGCGAGAGTTCACTGCGATGTTCAGGTTCGGACAGTCGCTGACGCTCCGGGCCGCGGACGTTGCTGCGCTCGATAGGGCAAGGAGCGCGCTGCAGGACGACATCTCGGCCTGTGCGACCCGGAGCGCTGCACGAGGTGAGGACGTGCCTGGGGTCTTGCGGGTGCAATTTACCGTCGCCGGAAGACACTTCACTTCGACCTCCACGCGGGGCCCGACCCCACCGTCGATGCCGTCATGCCTGGCGTCTGCGTTTCGCTCGATTGAGCTGCCGTCCGACGCGAACGGCGAGGGCTCGCTCGTCGTGATGCTGCAGGAGAAGTAGGTCGAACATAGCGCAGGGAAGCGCCGCGGATCGGTCTTGGCGCCCGAGGGTCCCGCTGCGAAGATGGGGTCAGCGACGCAGCGACGCCCCCGGCGCGACCGTCGCGAGCACCTCAAGGAGCTCCGCGACCACGCGGAGGTCGTGCGCGTCGCGAGGGTCGAGCGTGATGGCCGCGTAGCGCGGGTTCTCGGGCACGAGACGCACGACGCCCTCTCCCTCCGGGCCGCGGCGCTCTAAGCGCTTCACGGTGTAACTCGTGCCCGTGTCGGCGTCGTGAATCCCGCGGTGCTGCACGAGGAGCACCCGCCCCTGAAGATCACCGCTGACCGGCGCCGCGAAGAGGCACCACGCGCCGTCGGGGATCCGCGGCTCCATCGAGTGCCCGACCACCCGCGCGACGAACATCCCAGCGCGCAGCTTTCGTCGCGACGCGGGCATCACCCAGGTCTGCGCGGGATCGCTCTCGCCCGCGGTGAAGCCGCCCGCCGCGAGGTCAAGGCCCACCAGCGGGACGCAGCGCGTGTAGCGATCACGGGCCGACGGACGCACGCGGCGGAGCCCCGGGGCGACCTCGGGCAGGTCGTGGGCAGACACCCGAGCGAGGCGCGCGCGGGCGTCATCGACGAGGGCCGTGAGGTCCGCGTCGGAGAGCTCGCGGGTGAGGTCGAGCAGGGCCTCGCGAGGGCCGTCGTCGGGGTCGCTCACGAGGTCCATGATCCGTACGCCGAGGCGGTCGGCGACGCCCTTGAGGGTGTGCACCGTGGGGCGCAGCAGGCCCTTCTCCAGGTCGGAGAGGTGCCCCTTCGCGATGCTCCCGCTTTCGAAGGCGAGACGTTCTTGCGTCAGACCGAGCGCGGTGCGCAACCCGCGGACCCGGCGGCCGATGGCCTCCGAGAGCGGATCGGGCGCGGCCAGTCTGGGCATCGCCGCGCAGACTAGTGATCC
>JBILLI010000572.1:0-5051 GCA_044376155.1 Polyangiales bacterium | reverse complement strand
GACGATGTTGTGGACCCGACGCTGCCTGGTGCTCGGCGACGCCCGCGGGGCCTCCATCGCGTATTCGCTCCAAAGCCAGGTGCAGCTCGCCTGGGTTCTCCTGCTGAGCTTCTTCGCCGCGCCGAGCGCCCCGCACGCGTCCACCGCGGTCCTCACGGGGATGGTGCTCGGGTGGGCCTACAACGACGCCAGCCTCGCGCACGACGTGGCGCACGTTCGCGTGCAGTACCTCTTCGCGTTCGCGGGCTTCGCGGTGCTGGTCGCGGTCAACCAGTTCGTGCTGCCCGGCCTCGTGCTCGGGCGGAGGCCTTCGCCCAACGATCTCGGCTCCTTCGCGGCGGCGGTGATCATCCTCGGGGTGCTCACGCAGCTCGTGATCTACACGGTGGGCGAGCTCACAAGGATGCGTGCGCAGGCGCAGTCCGAGGGCGTCGCCCTGCGCATCGAGAACGAGCGTATGCGCGTCGAGCAGGTGACGCTTCGACGCGTGTCGGGCCTCCTCGCCAGCGGGGTCTCGGCGGGGCAGTACTCGCACGACGCCGCCAATCCCCTCGCGGTCCTGTCGGCGAACCTCATGCTCCTCGACGAGCGCCTTCAACTCGATGGCGCGGGACGAGATCCCGAGGTCGCGGAGACCCTTCGCGAGTCGATGCTCGCGGCCGACACGCTCACGCGGCTGCACGAGACCGCCCTCGCGACGATCCGCAGCGGTGGCGAGCGCAGCGCGCGCGAAGTGTCTGCGCTGGTGCAGGATGCGCTCACCTTCGCGACGGAGGTGCTGCGCCAACGACACGCGAGGACCTTCGTCGCGGCGGTGCAGGTCGAGCCCGGCGCGGCGATGTGCAGCCCCCTGCATGCGCAGGCGCTCGGCAACCTCGTGGTGAATGGGGTCTTGCAGCAGCATGACGACGCCAGGATCGAGATCGTGGGCGCGCGCGGCGCCGACGACCTCTACGAGCTGCGCATCCGTGACCACGGCATCGCGCCTGAGGCGAGAGAGGCCCGGGTCCGGGCGATGCAGCGGTCGTTCTCCTTGTTGGATGAAGGCGCCGCGCCGACCCGCACGTCGGCCTACCCCGGGTTCGGCCTGGGCCTGATCCTCGCGCGGACACTCATCGTCTCGACGGGCGGCTCGTTTCGGATCGGGTCCCCGGAGGAGGGAAGGGGCATCGTCATGCATGTCGCGCTCCCCTCGGCGCCGCAGTCGGCGTAGGGAGGGAGGGCGCGCGTTGAACGCTCCCTCACGCCATCGCGGGCTGAGGTCGCTCCCCTACTCGTCCAAACGCGGCAGACGGAAGGAGCGCAGGTATTTCGTCCAGTCCCTCTTCGGGAGCCAAGTCCTCGTCGAGAGGTTGGCGAAGGGGGGCCATTTTCGCCACGCCCGCACCGAGAGCGCGTTGAAGACCGATTCGATGGGGTTGATGAGCGTGATCGGGTCCTCCAGCGGCCTGCTCGCCGACAGCGGCGGTTCGACGGAGCCCGCGAAGACGAGCCCGACCGCCGCGGCGTTGGACCAGTCTCCGTCGTTGTCGGGCGCGAACGCCAGCGAGCCCGAGTCTCCCTGCGTGGGAGCGCCGTCCATCACGATCTGGTCGACGAAGTACGCCTGCTTGCCGACGGGGATGTGCACCCACAGGCGCGCGGCGAGCGCGACGACGGCGCCATCGCGCGCGAGCCCCTCCCGGGGGAACCCGTAGTAGCGCAGCGCAAGCCCCGGCCTGACCCCGTCCAGCGGCCGCCACCACCGGATGACGTTGGGCGACGGCGGACCCGACTGCACGTACGTCGTCAGCACGGTGCCGGGCAGGGCGCGCGCGACCGCAGCGTCGACGAAGTTCCATTCGCTGCTGGGCGGCTCCAGCGAGAGCACCGGAGCGGTCGTGCCCTTCAATGGAATCCACCGGTCGACCTCGGCGATCTTGTACGACTCCAGATTGAGCCCCTGGTACACGCCGACGCCCGCGGCGTCCTCGGAGGGCGCGAGGACGTGGGCGTTGCTCAGCAGGTACGTCGCGCCTGCCGCGTCTTGCACCAACGCCCCGAGCGTCCCCGCATCGGACATCAACTCGTCTGAGACCTCGATGCCCGCCCCCCAGGGAACCGGGCGGGCGTGGTAGGGCGCCTGACGCGTCACGAGCACGCCGACCTCGCGCACGTCGGTGGACAGCCCGGCGAGCTGGTCGGGCACAATGGCCTGTTGCAGAAGCGCCGCCGCGGCACGCTTTCGACGAACGAAGACCACCACCGCAGCCTCATCGCTCACCACCCCGCCGACGCGCTTCGGCCCGAATCCGTAACCGACGATCTCAGGGTCGTGTCGCTGCAGGCGGGCGATCTGCGCGCTCACCGCCGGCGCGAGATTGCGGTTCAGGTAGGCCCCGAGGCGCGGCCCCCACTGGTCAGTCAACGCGCTCCAACGCTTCATGGCTCAGGATCCTCCCGCGGCGTGGATGGGCCTCGCGCGCCTGACGATCCTACGCCCTCACGCGCTGGGCGGCAGCGCCCTCGCGCGGGCGCTCGCGTCGAGCACGTCGCGCACCTCGGCGAGCATCGCGCCGACGCTGGCCGCGGGTCCGCTCCCGCCGCCCACCCAGCGCGCGTCGGTGACGCGCACGGCGGCGCCGACCTTCTCGGCGAGCATCGCGAAGCGCTCGTGCTCGCGCAGCGCGGCGCTCTTGCGCTCGGCAGCCTCGGCGCGGGTGAGCTCGGCGTCGCGCTCGGCCACGGCGCGGGCCACGAGCCGCGCGTTCTCGGCGTCGGCCTCTTCGCGGGCGATCTCCTGCCGCGCGCGGGCGGCGGACTGCGCGAGCTCTGCCTTCAGCGACTGCTCCCGCGCGGAGAGGTCGTGCTTCGAGGCGAGCCGCGCGAGGGCGGTCTCGCGCTCGGCGGCGATCTCCTGCGCGCGCACCTCGCGCTCGGCGTCGAGCAGGCGCGCGCGCTCCGACGCGAGGGTCAGCGCGCTGCGAGACTCGTCGGCGGCGATGCGCGCGGCGGCCTCTCGTCGCACGCGCTCGGCCTCCTCGCGGAGCTGCTCCGCGGCGGCGGCGCCCATCTGCGCGCGCACGGTCTCGTCCACCGGGTGCGCGCCGAGGACCTCGACCTGGTCGATGGCCACGCCCATCTCCTCGGTGACCGCGCGGAGGCGGTGGGTGAGCCCGTCGACGAAGGCGTCCTGCTGGTCGACGATCGCCGCGAGGGTCAGCGTCGAGGCGTGGCGCTGCACCACCGCCGTGAGGATCTGCTGAAACGCCTTGTGCTGCGGCGACGTGAGCAGGTGGCGGGGGTGGCGCAGGCCGGGCGGCGGGCGGCGCAGGTCGGCGATGCCCAGGCGGCTGTACGCGCGAAAGGGCGCGTCGCCCTCGGGGGCCACCGACCAGAAGATGAATCCGCGCACGCGCACGGCCACGCGCTCGACGCTGAGGGCCTCGCAGTCGAAGGCCACGCGCTGCATCGTGCTGCTGAAGCGCACCACCACGTCGCCCGGCCGGCGCAGCAGGGAGATGCCCACGCCCGCGGCCACGAGGCGGCCGTCGCGCACGCAGAGCAGCCACTCGTCGGGCTGCGCGCGGAGCCACCAACGGCGCGCGGACCTCACCGCGGCGTAGACCCCGCCGAGGGTGATGACCAGGGGAGCGAGCGAGGCCGGGTCGACGATGTTCATTCAGACCTCCCGGAGTGAGCGGCGCCGTCGTCACCGCGCAGCAGCGCCTCGGCCAGCGCGTGCACGGCGGGCGCTGCGGAGCCCCGCGGGATCATCCCCGGGGCGGCGCCATGCAGCGCGTAATACCCTTGAATCGCAGCGAAAACGGCCGTGGCCGCGGCCCGCGCGCCCGTCCCATCGCCGCGGCGCGCGCGGAGGGCCTCGCGGAACTCCATCTCGAGCCGCACGACCATCGTGCGCACCCCCCGCTCGTAGACCGCCCGGGTCTCCTCGTCGCGCAGGGCTTCGGCGGTGAGGGCGAGCCAGCACGCGAGGGCGGCGGGGTCTTCTTCGGCGCCGCGGGCGAGGTGGCAGTCGATGAAGCGCGCGACGCGCTGGGCGGGGTCGACGCCCCGGGCCAACCAGCGCTCTACCCGCCCCGCGTGCGACGCGATGAGGTGCTCGGCCATCGCCAGGAACACCTCCCGCTTGCTCTTGAAGTGGTAGTGCAGCAGGCCCGGCGCGAGCCCCGCGACCCGCGCCACCTCCTGCACCGTGGCGCGCTCGTAGCCCATCGCCGCCACCACCTGCACCATCGCCGCCACGATCTGCGCCCGCCGTTCGGCGGAGTTACTTGGTCGACCCACCCACTCACCCACGTTGATTGATTGAATGACCAACCAATCGTTAGGGGGTGTCGGCCGTGGGGTCAAGCCCGCTTCGCTGGGCTATGGTCGCGCGCGCATGGAACCGCTCCCGCAGCTCACCCCGGGGATGATCTTCGCGCGGGATTTTCGCGTGGTTCGGCCGCTCAGCGCGGGCGGCATGGGCGCGGTCTACGTCGTGGAGCAGCTCAGCACGCAGCGTCCCCGGGCGCTGAAGATCATGCTGCCCGACCTGGTGCGCGACCCCACGAGCCGGGCGCGCTTCACGCAAGAGGCCACGGTCGCGGGCCGCATCAAGAGCGACCACGTGGTGGAGGTGGTCTCGGCGGGCATCGACGAGGGCACCAACACCCCGTGGATCGCGATGGAGCTCCTGGAGGGCGAGGAGCTCGCGCAGGCCATGGCGCGCCGCGGGGCGCTGCCGCCGGGGGAGGTGATGGAGGTGCTCCGTCAGCTCTGCCACGGGCTCGGGGCGGCGCATCGCGCGGGGCTGGTGCACCGCGACCTCAAGCCCGAGAACGTCTTCCTCTGCGCGTCACGGCGTGAGGGCGTGGCGTTCATGGTGAAGATCCTCGACTTCGGCATCGCCAAGGTCGTGGGCGAGTCGCGCACCTCGGCGCAGTCGACGTCGTCGATGGGCTCGCCGATGTGGATGGCCCCCGAGCAGGCCGAGCAGGGGCAGATCCGCCCCGCCACGGATGTCTGGGCGCTGGGGCTCATCGCGTTCCACCTGCTCACGGGGCGCT
>JBILLI010000091.1:0-16028 GCA_044376155.1 Polyangiales bacterium | reverse complement strand
GAAGGATCTCTTCGTCGACCCCCTCGAGCCCGCGTCGCACCGCGCGTCGCAGCTCGGGGTGGCGCACCTCATCCCGCCGGGCTTCGACGGGTGGTTCGCGCGCTGCGCGGTGCGCGACGCGGCCCAGCGCTTTGGCGACGCCTCGGAGGCGCTGGCGCACGTGCTCCCCATCCTGGGCAACGCCGCCGGGGTGGTGCCCAACGCGATCACCTATCCCGGCCTGCCGCCCAACGCGCTGCCCCCGTCGCCGCCGTCGATCCCGCCCTCGGTGCCCGCCACGGCGATGCTCGCGCAGACGCCCATGGGCTACCCCACCCCGCCCCCTCACCCCGCGGGGGCATACGTCGGCGCGACGCAGGGATGGAACCCCTCGATGACCCCGAGCCACCCCGGGGGATGGCAGCCGCCGGTCGCCATGGCCCCGGCGCCGCGCAAGGGCAATGGTGGACTGATCGTGGGCGTTGCGTTGGGGGTGATCCTGCTCGGGGGCCTTGGGGTGGGCGCGGCGGTGGCGCTCTCGGGCTCGGGGGACGCCAACGCCGACGGCGGCGCGTCGACCCCCTCGCTGCTGCCCTCCCTACCCCTCCCGCGGGTGCCCTCGGTGCCGGCGTTTCGTGGTCCGCAGTGCCGCGGCACGGGCATGGAGGGCGACATCCCGGGGCTCGCGGGCGTGGTGAGCGTGTCGGCGGGGCGCTTTCACTCCTGCGCCGTCACCCGCGACGGCGTCACCCACTGCTGGGGCTGGAACGCCAACAAGCAGCTCGGCGACGGCACCACCGAGGACCAGTACTCCCCCATGGCCGTGCCCGACCTCTCGGGCGTGGTGCGCGTGGCCGCGGGGCAGAGCTTCACCTGCGCCCTGCAGCGCACGGGCGACGTCGCCTGCTGGGGCCTGAGCGCGCTCGGCGAGCGACCGCGCCCCGCCATCGTGCCGGGCGCCTCGATGGTCACCCAGATCTCCGCGGGAGAACTCCACGCCTGCGGGCGCCGCACCGACGGCACGGTGATCTGCTGGGGCATGGGGAGCAACGGCGAGCTCGGCGACGGCAACCGTGACTCGAGCCTGGGCGCCGTGGTGGTGCAGGGGCTCACGGGCGTGACCCAGGTGAGCGTCGGAGGCTTTCACTCCTGCGCGCTGCGCGTCGACGGCAGCGTGTGGTGCTGGGGCCAGCAGGAGCACGGCGAGCTCGGCAACGGACGACGCGGCCGAGAGCCCATCGCCCTGCCCACGCCCGTGCTCGGGGTGCTCGGCGCCGTGCAGGTGGCGGCGGGCGAGTACCACACCTGCGCGCTGCTGCGCTCGGGCGCGGTGCTCTGTTGGGGCGCGAACGATCAGGGCGCGCTCGGCGGTCCGCGGCAGGGCAACGTGGTCACCCCGACGCCCGTGCCGGGCCTCGGCGCGGTGGCCCGCATCGCGGCGGGCTACTCCCACAACTGCGCGATGCGCGCCAACGGGACCGTGGTTTGTTGGGGCGCGAACAACACCTGCCAGATCGGTCAGGGCGGGCTCCTCGCGGGGCGCGACCCGGTTGAACTCCCGCCCCTCGGTGCGGTGGCCGACATCGCCCCGGGCGGCATGCACACCTGCGCGCTCCGCGCGAACGGGGGCGTGCGGTGTTGGGGCTACAACAACTACGGGCAGCTCGGGAGCGGCTCGAACAGCGCCCAGCCCGACATCGCCTACTGATCGTTCAGACGCGAACGAAGACGTCGTCGAGGGCCTCGAGCAGCGCGCGCCCGTGCGGGATGCGCTTCTCGAGGTCGCGCTCGATGCACCGGCGGATCACCCCCCAGGTCGGCGCGGCCATGAGCCCCTTCTCGGCGAGCGACGCGGGCTCCTTCGTGGCGATCTCGGTCATGATCCCGAGCAGGGTGGTGGCGCTCTGCCCGAAGGGCGCGCGGCCGTAGACCAGCTCGTAGAAGATCACCCCGAGGGCCCACACGTCGGCCGCAGGGCCGACACGGCGCGCGTCCATGAAGCACTCCGGGGCCATGTAGGTGGGCGTGCCCATGATGTCGGTGGCCGCGGTGAGCCGCGCGTCGGAGAGCTGCGCGATGCCGAAGTCGAGCACCTTCGGGGTGAACCCGTCGGCGTGCACCTCGAGGAAGATGTTCTCGGGCTTGAGGTCGCGGTGCACCACGCCAGCCTCGTGCGCCGCCGCCACCGCGTCGATCACGGGGAGCAGGATCGCCGCCGCGTCGGGCACCGCCAGCGGCGCGCCGCGCACCGCGAGGTGCTCGTGCAGGGTCGTGCCCACGAGGAACTCCTGCACGGTGAAGAAGCGCCCGCTCTCGCCATCGCGCCCCACGTCGAGGGAGTCGACCACGTTGGGGTGCACGCGCCCGTCCTTGCGCACGCGGTTGGCGATCTGCGCCTCGCGGATGAAGCGCTGCAGCGCGTTCTCGCGGTTCTCGCCCTCGTAGTGGAAGACCTTCACGGCCACTTCGCGCCCGGCCCACACGTTCGTCGCGCGGTACACCGCGCCCGAGGTGCCCGCGCCGAGGAAGCGGTCCAGACGGTACTTTCCGTCGATGGTCGACCCCACGCGCTGCGCGCAGGTTCGCTCGATCCACTCGCGGTCCTGAGAGGTCATCACCCCGGAGTCTATGCCGAAGTGCGCGCCCGATGCTGCCTCAACCCGCGTGCGTTGCGAGGTGCTGGCGCAGCAGCGCCACATACCGGGGATGGTCCGCCGTGGCCGCGCACTCCCGCGCCGAGTGCATGCTCCACATCGGGTCACCCAGGTCCACGACGGCCATGCCCAGCCGCGACGCGGTGATGGGGCCGATGGTGCTCCCGCAGGCGATGTCGGTGCGGGTGACGAAGTCTTGCAGGGGCACATCGGCCGCCCGGGCCAGGGCCCGCAGTCGCGCCGCCGTGGCCACGCTGGTGCCGTAGCGCTGGTTGTGGTTCGACTTCAGCACCGGCCCTCCGCCCATCACGGGCTTGTGCCGCGGCTCGTGCCGGTCGGGGTAGTTGGGATGAACCCCGTGGGCCATGTCGGCCGAGAGCATCAGGGAGCCGGCGATCGCGGCGTGAAAGGCCCCGCGGTCGCCGCCCCGGGCGCTTACGATGCGCTCCAGCACCGTCGCGAAAAGGGTGCCGTCGGCGCCGTCGACGCTCGCCGAGCCGATCTCTTCATGGTCGAAGCACGCGAGTACGGGGACGGTGTCGTCGACCCCCGACTCGGCCTCCAGCAGGGCGAGCAGGCCGGCGTGACACGATGCGAGGTTGTCGAGCCGCGGCGCGAAGATCAGCTCGCCGTCGATGCCCCCGAGGGCCGACGGGGTGAGGTCGTAGAGCGAGAGGTCCCACGCGAGGAGGTCCTGGGGGCGCGCGCCGCACGCGTCGGCGATGAGCCCCTGGAGTCGCTCCGCGGGATCGACCCCGGGCGACGCGAGCCCCCACACCGGCGCGAGGTGCGTCTGCGGGTTGAGCTTCAGCCCCTCGTCGTTGACCTTGCGGTCGAGGTGCACCGCGAGTTGCGGGACCCGCGCCAGGGGCCGATGGATGCGCACGGTGTGCTCCGCGCCGTCGGCGGTGTGCACCACCCCCGCGAGGCCGAGGTCGCGGTCGAGCCAGGAGTTCCAGAGCACGCCGCCGTAGACCTCCACGCCGAGCTGCAGCACCCCTTCGGTGACGTACGCGGGGCGGGGCTTGAGGCGCAGGTGCGGCGAGTCGGTGTGCGCGCCGACGGCCGCGGAGACGGAAGGCAATCACCGTGGCCCCGCGCTGCACGTAGTATCCGCCCTCGGGGAGGGACCACGCCTCGTCGAGGAGCGAGAGCGGGGTGAAGCCCCGGGCGCGCAGGCGGTCGGTGAGGGCCTCGGCGGCGAGGCGAGGCGCGGGGCTGTCGTCGATGAAGCGGAGGAGGTCGTGCGCGGCGTGCATGGGCGCCGCGGTCGTACCACGGACCCGCGCGGACTTCCCCCGGGGTGATGGGGTGAGGTAACACCCGCGGCGTGATCCACCTGCGCCGAAGGGACGCGCTCCAGGCGCTCGCGCTCGCCCCACTCGCCCTCGCCCACGCATGCAAGCTCCGCCGCGTGAGCGAGGTGTGCGTCGGGGTCCTCGCCGCGCGCACGGGGGAGCGCGCCCCCTGGGGTGAAGACCTCCTGCGCGGCATCGAGCTCGCGGTGGACCAGCAGAACGCCCGCGGCGGGATCAACGGGCGCCGTCTTCGCCTCGCCGCCGTCGACACCGAGAGCAACGACGAGCGCGGCGGCGCGCTGGTGTCGCGCCTCGTCGACCGCGAGGGGCCGCTGGTGATCTTCGGCGAGCTCTCGACCACCCTCTGCGAGCGCGGCGCGGGCGCGGCCCAGCGACGCGGGGTGGTCTTCGTCTCCCCGGGCTCCACCGCGCGCGACGTCAGTCGGGTGGGCGACATGGTCTTTCGCACCGCCGCGACCGACGCCGAGCAGGTCTCCGCGCTGGCGCGGCACGCGCGGCAGTCGCTGCAGAAGCGTCGCGTGGCCGTGGTCTACCGCCGGAGCTCCCTGCTCCACGTGGGCATGGCCGACGCGTTCGCGACGGCGTTTCGTGCGGGCGGCGGGGAGGTCGCGCTGCGCGACTCGTACGCCGACGACGCCGAGCTCGTGCGGCTCGTCGGGCGCGTGCGGGCCTCGAGCGCCGACGTGGTCTTCGCCCCGGCCTCGGCGAGCGACGCCGGACGCATCGCCGTGGCCCTGCGGCAGGGGCGCGTCACGGCGCAGGTGATGGGCGGCGACGGCTGGTCCTCCCCCGATGTGCGGCGCTTCGCGGCCGACGCGGTGCGCGGCGCGCTCTTCACCGACCTCTTCTCCCCGAGCTCCCCGCGCCCCGACGTGGAGCCCTTCATCGCCGTGTTTCAACAGCGCTACCGCGCCACCCCGGGCACCTTCGCGGCCCTCGGCTACGACGCCGCCCGGTGGGTCCTGCGCGCGGCGCTGCGGCCCGCGCAGCTCGACGCCGTGAGCCTCCGCGACGCATTGCTCAGCCAGCGCCTCGACGACGCGGTGTGCGCGCCCCTGAGCGTGGGCGCACGGCGCGAGCTGCGCCGCGCGGTCCACGTTCTGCGGCACGAGCGTGACGGCGTCGTGCTCGCGGCCACCGAACTCCCTTGAGCGCCCGCGACCGCCGCTTGACGCGCGCGGGGCTTCATTGCCTCATCGCCGCATGAAGCTCTACGAAGCCGCCCGCGACGGGCTGATCGACGAGGTCACCTCCCTCCTCGACGGAGGCGCCCTGGTCGACGACGCCGACGCGACCGGTGCCACCGCGCTGCACCACGCCGCGTCGAACGGCCACCTCGCCGTCGCCACGCTGCTGCTCGACCGCGGCGCGTCGTTGAACCGCCGCGACAACGCGCGGCAGAGCGCCCTCGACTGGGCGATCTTCGACGGCCGCGATGACATCGCCCTGCTGCTGCTCGACCGCGGCGCGGACTTCGGCGCCGACCGCAACAGCTCCACGGCGGTGCACTGGGCCGCCGAGGGCCACGCCGCGCTGCTCGCCGCCCTCGCCGACCGCGGCGCCGACCTCGACGCGCGCGAGAACGACGGCGGCACCGCGCTGCACATCGCCGCGGAGTACGGTCACGCCGAGTGCGTCACCCTGCTCCTCGACCGCGGCGCGCGGGCGGACCTGCGCAACAACAACGACGCCACCGCGCTGCACCTCGCGGCGGAGTACGGCCACCTCGAGATCGCCCGCACCCTCGTCGAGCGCGGCGCCTCGAAGGACGTCCGCACGCGCAACGCGGGGCTCACCCCGGCGGCGATGGCGCGGCACTTCGGCCACGAAGAGATCGCCGCGCTGCTCTCGTCCTGAGGGCCGCGAACGCTACCCGCGGGCCTCGTCGAGACGTCGCATGCCCTCCAGCAGCAGCGCCTCGACGGGCGTCGAGATGACCCGCGCCGAGGCCTTGAAGGTCGGGTCGAAGGTGAACTCCCCGTCGTTGAGCGAGAGCATCGCGTAGAAGGCGTCTTCACCGCGCAGCGCGCTCCACAGCGCGTTCACCACCACGCCCTCGTGGAAGTGCACCTCGCCCGCGTCGGACCCCCGGCGCAGCCCGAGCTTGCCCGACTTGCGCCCCTGGCAAAGCACCTGGATCACGTCGGGCAGGCTCATCTCCGACAGCGACCCGGCCACCCCGCGGGGCGCGCGCGAGGACTTCTGCGCGAGCAGCTGGCGTACCTTGGCCACGAGCACCTCGGGGGGCGCGGGCTTGATCACATAGTCACTGGCGCCGGCCTCGTAGCCCCGGGCCACGGTGTCGCGGCGGGCGTCGCTGGTCACGAAGACCCAGGTCACCCCCGACCAGGGCTGACCGCCGGCGCGCACCCGCTTGAGGAAATCCACCCCCTCGGCGTCGCCCAGGTCGGTCTCGGCGATCACCGTCTCGAAGGCGAGGCGCGAGAGCATCCCAAGGGCTTCCTCGGCGCTGCGGGCGGCGTGCACGTCGAAGCCCTCTTCGAGCAGACGGAGCTCCAGCACGGTGCTCTCTTCGGGGTCGGGGTCGATGACCAGCACGCCCGAGCGCTCGGAGAGCAGCTTCGCGCGGAGGTCGTCGCCCGTGACCGTCTGCCGCAGGAGGTCGATGAGGTTGCGGTCGAAGATCACGTTGCGGTGCCGGTCGAGCACCTCGCAGGCCTCGGCCGGGGTGAGCGCGCGGCGGTAGGGGTTGCGCGGGTTCTGCGTGAGGTCGCAGTACGTGTCGACCATCGAGACCAGCCGCGCCCCGAGGGGGATCTCCTTGCCCGCGAGCCCGTCGGGAAAGCCCTGGCCGTCGAAGCGCTCGTACATCGACTGGATCGCCGCCGCGGCGCTCGGGTCGAGGGGCACGGCCTCGAACAGCCGCGCGGGCGTCGCGTGGGACTTCTGCGCGACCGAGCGGTGGCTCTCGAAGACCGCGACGTTCAGCGGGGTGAGGTGGTACGTCGACGACTTGCCCACGTCGTGAAAGAGCGCGGCGAGGTACGCGGCGTGGATCTCTTCGGGCGCGAGGCGGATGCGCTCGCCGAGCTTGCGCACCATGCGGGCGACGTGGACCGAGTGGCCCCGGAGCTCGCCGCGGCCGTTCTCCAGCAGCGAGACCAGCACGGTGCTCACCTCGGCGAAGCTCGCGCGGCTCACGGCGCTGCCGCCGCGGCCCGGGGGCACGCGGGTGAGCTCCTTCTCGGTGAGCGTGCGCTCCCGCGGGGGCTCGGGCATGGGGCCCACCTGCGAGCCGAAGGCCGAGGCGTTGCGCTCGTAGAGGTCCAGCAGGGTCATGTACTGCTGCTTGCCGGACTGATCGAGCTGGGCGAAGGCGTAGAGCTCGCCGTTGTAGTGCTTGAGGATCGCCGCGCGCACCCCCGCGGGGCGGGCGACGTAGACCTTCACGTCTTCGACGCCGGTGTAGCGCCGCAGGGCGGGGACGAGCTCGAGGTCATCAGGGTTCGCGGCCACCACCGACAGCACGCTCCCGCTGGCCTCGTAGAGGATCGGGAACACCTGCAGCTCCTCGGCGACCTTGCGCGGGACGAGCTCCAGCAGCGCCCGGTCGATGTCGACGCGGGCGAGCTTCTGCGTCACCACGAAGCGCGTGCGGTGGACCTTCGCGAGGAACTTCAGCAGGTCCTGCTCGGCGACGAAGCCGCGCTCGATGACCACGTCTTCGAGCCGCCCCCCGTGCTGGGCGAGGTGATGCACCACCGCCTCGAGTTGCTCGGCAGTGACGAGTCCCTCGGCGAGGAGCTGTTCCACGAGGTCGCCGCGGTGGGAGACGGTCATCTGATGACTTTTCATGGTATCGGCGGCGTTCCCGAGCCGTCAATCGCCGAACACAAGCTCCGCGCGCCCCGGGCGCGGAGGTAGAGTCCCCCGCCGTGTCTCTCCGCCTGGTCTCGCTCCCCTGCGTCTGTGCCCTGGCCCTCGCGTGCGCGTCGAGCGCCGTGCGCGTCGACGGCAGCTCCGTGGAGGCCGGCGCCCTCGCGTACGAGATCGGCCCCGTGGCGCCCTCGTGGCGCCGCGTGCGCGTCGACGACAACGACCTCGCGTGGTTCGACCCCGACACCGCGAGCCTGGTGCACGTCGACCACACCTGCGAGCGCAGCCAGGACACCCCCCTCCCCGCGCTCGTGCAGCACCTGCTCATCGGCTTTACACAGCGCACGTTCTCGCTCGAAGAGACCGTCCCCTTCGACCGCCGCGAGGCGCGCCACGTGGTGCTCGAGGCCCGGCTCGACGGCGTGCCGCGGGCCATCGAGCTCTACGTGATGAAGAAGGACGGCTGCGTCTTCGACCTCGGGCTGGTCGCGCCCCCCGCGCGCTTCGCGCAGGCGCGCGTCGCGTTCGACGCCTTCGCCCGGGGCTTTCGCACCACCCGCACGCCCGCGGCGACGCCGTGAGCGCGACGCCCTCGCACCCCCCGGGGCGCCCGAGCCTCGTGCCGCCGAAGCCCCCGGAGCATCGGCCGGGCGACGCCCTCTGGAGCCGCGCCAAGGTCTTTCTCGACGAGCTCGGCGGGATGACCCTGCTCTTCGGCGAGGCCCTGCGCGCGCTGCCCACGCGCCCCTTCGAGTACCGCGAGGTGATCTACCAGCTCTACCAGATGGGGGTGAAGTCGGTGACCATCGCGAACATCACCGCCCTCTTCGTGGGCATGGTGATGACCGTGCAGTTCGCCTTCGGCCTCGAGCGCTTCGGCGCCACGGACTACGTCGGCCGCGTCGTGGGGCTCTCCATCACCCGCGAGCTCGCGCCCTCGCTCACCGCCCTGGTGGTGGGCGCGCGCATCGGGTCGGGCATGGCCGCGGAGCTCGGGTCCATGGCGGTCACCGAGCAGATCGACGCGATCCGCGCGCTCGGCGCCGACCCCATCAAGAAGCTCGTGGTGCCGCGGCTGGTGGCGTGCGTGATCTTGATCCCGGTGCTCGCGCTCTTCGCCGACGTGATCGGCTTCGCGGGCGCGATGGTGGTCGCGCGGCTGCAGTTCGGCACGCCGATGCAGTTCTTCTTTCGCACCGCGCTCGAGTCGGTGCGCATGCAGGACTTTCTCTCGGGCGTGGGCAAGGCGCCCTTCTTCGGCGTCGCCATCGCCATCATCGGTTGCTACAACGGCATGACCACGCGCGGGGGCACCGAGGGCGTGGGGCAGTCCACCACGCGCACCGTCGTCGCCGCGGCCATCGCGGTGCTGGTGACCGACTTCATCCTCACCAAGCTCTTTCTCTCGTTCTGACCCGTGCGCCGCGGCGTCGCCCTCGCCTCCGTCGCTGCGCTGCTCCTCGCCTTCGGGTGGTGCGCCCGCGACGCCCGGAGACGCGTTCTGGCGCGCGCGGCGAACGACGCGTTGCACCGTCGCAGCGCCGCCCTCGTGGGCCCCGCGCTGTGCCTCCGTCGAGGCGCTTCTCTCCCATCGCGAGAGGCGCCCGGGGTCGCCGAGGCGCGGCCGTACGCCCTCGGGGAGCGGGTCGAGTGAACCTCGTGGCGCTCCGCCTCGGCGGGTCGTGGGCGCTGCGTCGCGCGGGCCGAACGCTCCCGCTGTCGGTCGCCACCGCGGTCACAACCTTCGCCCTGGGCGCGGCGCTGATGCTCACCAGCGCGGTGCGCGAGGAGTCGCTCCGCGCCTTGGACCTCGCGCCCGACATCACCCTCACCCGCCTCCGCGGAGGGCTCCCGCGGCCGGTGGCGGTGAGCATGGCAGAGGGGCTGCGAAGTGCGCCCGGCGTGCTCGGGGTGACCCCGCGGGTGTGGGGCCTGCTGCCCATCGAGGGCTCCGCGGCGGTGCTCACCGTGGTGGCCGCAGAGGCGCCGCTGCCGCCCGGTCCGTCGCTCTGGCGCGGTCGTCTGCCCGCGCGCGGCGAGCGGGGGTGGGTGATCCTCGGCGCCTCGCTGGCGCGGGTCTTCGACCTGCACCCGGGCGACGCGCTGACCGTGCGGGGCACCACGCTGCGGGTGCTCGGGGTCTTTCGGGACGAGGTCGCGCCGCGCACCGCCGACGTGGCCCTGTGCGCGCCGCCCGACGCCCGCGCGCTGCTCGGCCTCGACGAGGACGAGGCCATGGACTTCGCCCTGGAGCTCCGGTCTCCCAGTGCGCGCCCGGCGGTGCTGCGCGCGGCCGCGGAGCTCCTCCCCGACGCGCGTGCGCTCAGCCGCGAGGACCAGCGTCGCGCGGTGACCCTCACGTGGGGACGGCGCGGCGGCGTGGCGCTGATCGCCCTGCTCCCCGCGCTCCTCGCGGTGCTCGCCCTCGCGCTCCAACGCGCCGCGAGCGTCGACCCCCGCGACCGTCGCGAGATCGCCACGCTCCGCGCGCTCGGGTGGAGCGTCGCCGAGGCCGCCGGGGTGGCGTCGATCGCGAGTGTTCTTCCGTGCGCCGTCGCGACCGCGGCGGGTGTCGTCGCGGCCTATGCGTTCGTCTTCCCCATGGGCGCGCCGGGCCTCCGCGCGCTGCTCCTCGGGCCTGACGCCGCCCTCGCCTTCGCGCAGCTCGCGCCCACGGCCACACCGGGCGACGCCTCCCTCACGGTCGCGCTGGCGCTCCTCCCCCAGGCCGCGGCCGCCCTGCTCGGCGCCTGGCGCGTGGCCTCCATGGACCCGCTGCACACGCTCCGGCGGTGACGCTTCTTCGTGACTCCGAGCAGGCTCGGGGTATGGTGCGAACCGCGTGCGTCGCGTCGAGTACGACCGCTTTGGAGACCCCTCGGTGCTCACGCTCCGAGACGTGCCCCTGCCTACCCCGCGAGCCCACGAGGTGCGGGTGCGGGTGCGCGCCGCGGCGTTGAACCCCAAGGACATCCTGCTGCGCAAGGGTCGGCTGCGCTGGCTGGGGGGCGCGCGGTTTCCGCGCACGATGGGCTACGACTTCGCGGGCGAGGTCGACGCGCTGGGCGAAGGGGTCGACGCGCTGACCGTTGGCGACCGCGTGTTCGGGATGCTCGGCCGACACGCCGGCGGCGCCCTCGCCGAGTCCCTGGTCTGCGGCCTCGGCGAGCTCGCGGTGATGCCCGAACGGCTGAGCTTCGAAGAGGCCGCGGGGGTTCCGCTGGCCGCGCTCACGGCGCTGCAGGGGCTGCGAGACTCGGGGCGGGTGAAGCCCGACGACGCGGTGCTCATCAACGGCGCGTCGGGGGGCGTCGGGGTGTACGCGATCCAGATCGCGCGCGTGCTCGGCGCGCGGGTGACCACCCTCTCCAGCGAGGCCAACCTTGGGCTGTGCGCCCGGCTGGGCGCCCACGAGACCCTCGACTACCGCACCGCCACGCCCTTCGCGCAGCCCCGCTGGGACTGCGTCTTCGACGTGTTCGGCAACCGCTCCTACGGCGAGGTGCGCCCCTCGCTCGCGCCGCTGGGCACCTACGTCACCACGGTGCCCGCCGCGCGCAACGTCATCGACCACGTTCGCACGGCGGTGGGCTTTCCGCGCGCGCGGCTGGTGGTGGTGGAGAGCCGCGGGTCAGACCTCGAGAACCTCGGCGACTGGCTCGACGCGGGCATCGTCAAGCCTGTCATCGACAGCGTCTTCGACCTCGCCGACCTCGCCGACGCGCAGCGGCGGGTGGAGAGCCGCCGCGCGCGAGGCAAGGTCGTGATCCGGGTGGGGTGACGCTCAGCGCAGCAGGGCGCGGAGGTAGCCCTCGGTGTGGGCGCGCACCCGGGCGGCGCGGGCGGCGGGGTCTTCGGGGTCGATGCGCTCGTCGGGGCGCACGCGGTACAGGGGCTGCCCGCGGCGCACCACGGAGCCCTCGGCGCCCGACACCAGCACCTCTTCGACGACCCCCGAGAAGGTCGCGTAGACGGTGTTGAACATCTTCATCACCTCGATCATGTACAGGGGATCGCCGACCTTGAAGCGGCTGCCCACGGCGACGAAGGGCGGCCGGTCGGGGGACTCCTGCGCGTAGAACATCCCGCCGCTCACCGCGAGCACCTCGTCGCGCGAGGCCAGCGGCGGCGGCGCGAGGAGGCGGCGCATACGGGTCTGGAGCTCCGGGTCGTTGAGGGTCGCGGGGATCTCCACGGTGAGGTCGTCGCGCAGGCGCAGGGCGCCGAACTGCATGCGCTCGCCGAGGAGACAGAGCAGGTCGAGCAGCTCGACGCCCTGTTGAAAGCCAGCGTGCGAGGCACGGATGCGCGACCACAGCGCCGCGTCGGTGCCCTGGGGCGCGTCGGCCTCCGCGAGCTGGGCCGCGCGGCGGGACCAGTCGGCGTCGCCGAGGTGGGTCCCGAGGGCGTTGTAGAAGCCCAGGGCGCGGGTGAGCAGCGCGTGGTCGTGGTCCCAGATCACGTAGGCCGCGGGGGCGCGGGCGCGGTAGTCCATGTCGAGGAGCCAGTAGGTGTCGCGGAGCACCTCCAGCGGGTTCACCTTCCACCGCACGGCGCCGCCCTCGATGGTGTAGCGCGCGCCGTTGAAGCTCAGCCACGCCGAGAGCATGTGGGGCTCCGCCAGCAGCGCCTGCAGCGGCCGGAGCATCAGCGTCTCCTTCACCTGCCCGACGCGACGCACCGCGGCCAGCACCGCGGGGTCACCCGAGGCCTTCGCGCGTCGCTCGTGGTGGGCGCACACCCCCGCCCAGGCCGCGGCGAGGTCGATGCGCTGCGACTCCTCGGCGAGGGAGCCCACCAGCGCGAGGTAGGGCAGCACGAAGCGCGTCGTCGGCCGCGCGTGCACGTCGCGCGCGAGGAACCAGTGCACCAGCCCGTAGTGGAACTCCCGGTTGGTGCGCAGGTCGTGGCCCCGCAGCCGCGTGCGCCGCAGGATCTCTGACAGCCGCAGGTACGCCTGCTTGCGCCCGTCGCCCGCGGTGACCAGCAGCGCCACGTTGGAGTCGTAGGCCCCGGCGAGGCGGTAGTGCATGAACTGCCCGGTGTCGGGGTTGGTCGCGCAGATGCCCTGGTCGTCGCGCACCTCCCACGGCACGGGCGGCGACCAGGCCACGATGACCCCGCCCGCGTGAGGCGCCAGCGCGCGGTCGGTGGCGTTGAGCCGCGCCTCCACCGACGCGGCCTCGCGGCGCACGCGCTGCGGACGTGGCAGCCGCGGGCCGTGCACCGCCACCAGGGCCATGGCCTCGACGAGCGAGGTCACGTCGAAGACGTCGTTGGCGTCTTGGGGGTTGGTGAAGCGCAGCGCGTAGCAGAGCTCGCTCACGCGGTGCTCCACCTGGATGCGGGTGTTCACCTCCATGAAGAAGTGCCGCGGCCCCTCGACGATGCACTCGAAGGTCGACGCGCTGTCGAGGCCCACCGCGAGGCCGAAGCGCTCGGCCTCGGCCTCCATGCGCCGCAGGGTCTCGAGGTCGGTGCTGAGGGCCTGGGCCTTGGCCTCGCGGCCGATGGCGCGGGCGTTGGCGATGGCGGCGGTGAGCTCCTCTTGCGTGAGCGACACCTCCAGGAGCTTCTGCTCGTGCATCTGCAGCGAGCAGTCGCGCCCTCCGAGGGAGACGCACCAGCGACCGTTGCCCAGCAGCTGGATCTCGTTGTGCCGGGTCTCCTCGACGTTGAGCTCCAAAAGGATGTTCTTGTTGTCGCCGACGCCCCCGGCCTTCACCTCGCCGAGGATCTCGCGCACGGCCTTGGGCGCGCGCTCGGCGGCCTCGGCGGGATCGCCCGACAGGATGCGCTGCCCCTTGCCCCCGCCGCCGCCGATGGCCTTGAGGCGCAGGCGCCTCCCGGGGTTCGCGGTGAGGATCTCTTGCACGCAGCGCGCGATCTCCGCCGAGAGCTCGTCGACGGTGATGACATCGACGCGCGCGGCGTAGCTGGCGTCGAGCACCCGCGCGGCGGCCTCGGCGAGGGGGAGGTTCTCGGCGAGCGCGACGGTGAGTCCGTGAGCGTCGGCGCACTGCCGCAGCGACGCGATCGTGGGGTGCTTGCGGAGCAGCGTGCGGGTGGTGGCGTCGTCGACGCCCGGGGTCACCGACACCCGCTCGCGGAGGGCGGTGCGCTTGGCCTCGTCCTTCTTTCCCGCCGCGCCCTGCACGCTCCCGCGGGGGCCCATGAAGGTGAGCCCGGCGTCTTCGAGGGTGCGCACGAAGTCTTCGTCTTCGGACATGAACCCATAGCCCGCGAAGACGTAGCGGTAGCCCTGGGCGCGGCAGATCTCGACGATCTCGTGGGTGCGCTGCACGCGGTCGGCCTTGGTGGCGCCGGTGTAGTCCTGCACGCGGTGGACGCGCGCGGTGTCGAAGGCGCGCAGCTCGGGCGCGAGGGCCTGGGGGTAGACGATGGAGTCCTTCTCGCTGAGCAGGATGCCCACCGCAGCGGCGCCCATCTCGGCGAAGACGTCCATGGCCTCCTTGCGGATGGGGCCGCGGCAGACGATGAGCACCCGGAGTTCTTCGCACGCGAAGCTCCGCGCCCACGCCGACGCGCTCTTCGCGAGCCGTCGCTCGCGGTGCACCAGGGGGTTCGCGGCGTACCAGTCGACCTTCGCGCTCATCAGTGAAACTCCCGCTGCGCGCCGCCCATGGCCGACGGGGTGTAGTGCCGCATGAGAAAGAGCAGGGTCTCGCCGAGCTCGCGCCGGAGGTCCTCGGGCATCACCAGCCGCGAGATGCTCCCGAGCGAGAGGGCCTCCTTCGGGTTCATCAGCTCGCGCTCGTAGCGCTGCGCGAACTCGGTCTCCTTCGCGCGGAGGAAGGCCTGCGCGGCCTCGCGGCCGTCACTCCCCTCGAGCTTCGCGGCCTGCGCGCGGGCGGCGCGGATCTCGTCTTTGTAGACGAACTCCTTGCCCGCGGGCCCCATCACCGCGAGGCGGGTGGAGGGCAGCGCGAGCACCGCGTCGGCCCCGGTGGGGTAGTTGTTGAAGCTCGCGTACGCGCCGCCGAAGGCGTTGCGCACGATGAGCAGGATGCGCGGCGTGCGCACGTCGATGATGGCGTCGAGCATCGCGCGGCCCGCGTGCACGATGCCCATGGCCTCCTGCTCGCGCCCGGGGAGGAAGCCCGTGGTGTCTTCCATGAACACCAGCGGGATGTTGTAGACGTTGCAGAAGCGCACGAACCTCGCGATCTTGAACGCGGCGGCGACGTCGATCTGCCCCGAGGCCACGGCGCTGTTGTTCGCGACGAAGCCCACGACGTGCCCGCCGATGCGCCCGAAGGCGGTGATGGCGTTGCGGGCGCGGTTGGGCTGCAGCTCGAAGTAGTCGCCCCGGTCGCAGAGCTGCTGGATGATGAGGGTGACGTCGAGCGGGGTGTTGAAGCCCGTGGGCGCGTCGAAGGTCTTGCGCAGGAGCGTGTCGATCTCCGAGGTGGGCCGGTCGATGGGGTCGGTGGTGGACTGAAATGGCGCGCCCTCGTGGTTGTGGCTGGGCAGAAAGCTCAGCAGCCGCACGGCGGTGCGCAGGGCGCCGACCTCGTCGGGCACGGTGAGGTCGGCGACGCCCGAGCCGCCGTGCACCCGCGGCCCACCGAGTTCGTCGGGCGTGACCTCTTCGCCCAGCACCGACTTGATGACCCCGGGGCCGGTGAGCCCGAAGAAGCTGTTCTCGGGCTGGATGAGGAAGCTCCCCTGCCGCGGGAGGTACGAGCCGCCGCCGGCGTTGTATCCGAACATGCACATGATGCTCGGCACGATGCCCGAGATCTTGCGCAGCGCGGTGAAGGCCTCGGCGTAGCCGTCGAGGCCGCCGACGCCCGCGGGCACGTAGGCGCCCGCGCTGTCGTTCATGCCGAGGAGGGGGAGGCCCTTGGCGCCGGCGAGTTCGAAGAGCTTCGCGAGCTTGCGGCCGTTCGTGGCGTCCATGGAGCCCGCGCGCACGGTGAAGTCGTGGCCGTAGCAGGCGACGTCGCGGCCGTTGATGTTGAGCACGCAGGTCACCAGCGAGGCGCCGTCGAGCTTCGGCCCCCAGTTGGCGAAGAGCACCATGGGGCGCTCGTGGGTGAGCACGCGGAGGCGCTCCCACACGGTCATGCGGTCCTTCGCGTGCTGTCGCGCGATGGCCTCGACGCCGCCCGCGAGCAGCGGTCGCTGCTGGAGCGCGCGGGCCTCGGCGATGGTGCGCGCGTGGGTGCTGGTCGGGGGGGCGGTCTCGCCCTCGTCGAGCCCGAAGGGGTCATCG
>JBILLI010000447.1:0-6322 GCA_044376155.1 Polyangiales bacterium | reverse complement strand
AACCCCTACCGCCCCTACATCCTCGACCCGCGGACGGCGTCGGTCACCCCGCTCGATGTCGAGCCCGCGTGGCGCGAGGTCCTCGGCGCCTTCGCCCTCGGCCACGACGCGCTCCTCGTGCGCGGAGGCTGCGGGGACCCCGACGCGCCGCCCTGCGCGTGGTGGCGTGACGGCGCGGTCACCCCCGTGGCGCTGCCGCGTCCCGAGGCGCCCGGGTTCGTCGAACACGGGGGCAAGAAGCTCGGCATGCCGCCGCGCACCGACACCCTCGACGCCTTCGCGCTGCCAGGCGACGAGGCCCTGGTGATCTCGCACGAGCGCCTGCATCGGGTCTCGCCGCGCGAGGTCACCCCGCTGCCGCCCGACCACCTCTTCTCGCTGGTGTCACCGCTGCGCGAGGGGCGCCACGTCGGCCTCGACCCCGCAGGACGCGTGCTCACGGCCGTTCACGACCGCTTCATCGCCATCGACCGCGAGGGCGCCATCACCCTCGCGTCCCCGGGCTCCGACCGCGTGCGCGGGATCGCGCCGGGGCCCGACGGGATGTGGTTCCTCGTGTGCGACGAGGTGGTGCACGTGGTGCTGCCCGACGCCGGGGCGGTGATCGAGCTCGACCTGCGCGAGATGCGCATGGCGCCGACCTTCCCGCTGTTCACCCCGAAGGCGGTGTACGCCCCCGCGCGGCACGCGCTGCTGGTGGTGCACAACCGCGACGCGTGGGAGTTCGACCTCGCGGCGGTGCTGCGCGAGAAGGTGATCCCCTTCGCGAAGCACGCCGAGCGGCTGGCGGCGGCGCGGCGCACGGCCTGGAGCCGCAAGGTCAAGGCCGCGAAGACCGCGGCGATTCCGCTCGATGCGCTCTCGATGTGGGTGCGCGGCGGCGGCACGCTCATCGATCACCCCACCCACGGACGCGGCGTGGTGACCCACGCCTCGGAGATGCATCGCGCGGGCGTGATGACCGTCTCGGCGACGGTGCTCTTCGAGACCCGTCAACGCACCTTCGTGTGCCTGGGCGATCGCTGGACCGAGCGACCCTGGTACCTCGGATGAGCGACGCACGCCAACGCCGCGCGCGGCCGTGGTAGCACCTCGCGCGTGAGCGACGCGTCGACGGGGCCGAAGACCCTCATCATCCCCACGCACCCCGGGGTGCAATACCACTTCTGCCGCGTGGGCCTGCCCACGTACTTCCTCGGCCACTGGGACCAGTTTCAGTACTGGCGCCCGCAGCCGCCGAACGTGCACAACCTCCTCCCCCGCTTCGAGGACGCACACCTCGACTGGGGCCCCGACGACTACGCCGCCGCGCTGACCTCCCGCGAGCACTTCCGCTTCCCCGAGGACTTCGACCTCGCGTGGCTGATGTTCAACTGGCAGTTCAAGCTCCTGCGTGAGAACCGCGACCTCAAGAAGCTCTACCGCGTCGCCAAGGTGCAGGAGCTCGAGCGACCGGAGTGGGAAGAGCTGCTCTCGCGTGACGACTTCACGGTGGTGAGCTTCTATCCCAACACCGTCGCGTGGCTGAAAGAGACCTTCGGCGTCACCGTCCCGTACATCCCGCTCGGCCTCGACGCCGACGCCTACCAGGGGTGGACCGGCGAGGACCCCACGGTGCTCTCGGTGATCCACTCCTACCGCGAGCGGGGGTGGCACTTTCGGCAGTACACCGAGGCGATGCAGGGCCTCTCGGCGGTGCACGTCGACCACCTCGACCCGTCGAAGCCCACGCAGTCGTACGACGACATTCAGCGCCACATGCGACGGGCGCGGGTCTACCTCCACGACGGCGAGCAGGAGTACACCATCACCCTGCTGGAGGCGATGATGACGGGGATGCCCCTGGTGAGCTTCGCGCTCCCCGGCATCGAGCGCTACGTGGTGCACGGGCACAACGGCTTCGTGGGCCGCACGGCCGCGGAGATTCGCGCGCACTGTCAGACCCTCCTGCACGACCGCGACCTCGCCGCGCGCATGGGCGCCGCGAGCCGCGCGATGGCCCTCGCGCACTACGACGAGCGCCGCTGGCGCACCGACTGGATCACCGCCATCGACGCGTTCGTGGGCCGCGCGCGGTGAGTGCCCCCGGGGCGCTCTCGCTGCGCCGCGCGTCGCTGGTCGCGGTGAACGTGCGGCGGGCGCTGGGCATCGCGTGGTCTCTCGACCGGGGGCTGGTGCTGCGTTACCTCGCCGGGGCGCTGGCCGAGTCGCTGCTCCCCGTGGCGCTGGCCTACGTGGGCAAGCGCATCGTCGACGCGGTGGTGGCCGCGGCCGCCTCGCCCGCCCACCCCGTGCGCGAGGCGCTCGTCTGGGTCGCGCTGGAGCTCGTGCTCTTCGTCGCGCGGCACGCGGTGGGGCAGCTCAACGGATACCTCGCGACGATGCTCCGCGCGCGCCTCGGCGCCCACGTCGACACGCTGATCTTCGAGAAGGCCCTGGCGCTGTCGCTCAAGCACTTCGAAGACCCCGAGTTCATGAACATGCTCGAGCGCGCCCGCAAGGAGTCGGGGTGGCGCCCGGTGGAGATCATCACCCACGGCATTTCCCTCGCGCGCAACGGGGTCACCCTCCTGGGCTACGCCGCGCTGCTCGCGCAGTTCAGCGGGTGGGCGGTGCTCGCCTTGGGCCTCGCGGCGCTGCCCTTTCTCGCCGAGATGCACTTCGCCGCCGCGCAGTACGCCATCAAGCAGGCCCGCACCCAGGACGAGCGCCTCGCGGGCTACCTCCAATCGCTGCTGTGCTCGGACTGGTACGCCAAGGAGGTGAAGCTCTTCGGCGTCGGCCCCGCGCTCATCGAGCGCTACCGGGGCTACAACGACCGCTTCGTGCGCGAGGACCGGGCCTTCGCCGCGAAGCGCGGCCTCGGGGTGACCCTCATGGGCGCGCTCTCGTCGCTGACCTTCTACGGGATCTACGCGTGGATCGTGCTCCTCGCCGCCCGCGCGTCGCTCACCCTCGGCGCGATGACGCTCTACCTCACGGTCTTTCGCAACGGGCAGCTCTCGTTTCAGGCCGCGATGTCGTCGCTCTCACGGACCTACGAAGACAACCTCTACGTCAACAACCTCTTCGAGTACCTCGCGCTGCCCGAGGACGACCGCGCCGACCCGGTGTTCCCCACCCCCGAGGAGCAGGGCGGAGAGAGCCCGCCGTCGATCACCTTCGAGGGCGTGAGCTTCGGGTATCCCGGCACCGAGCGCCGCGCGCTGGAGGCGGTGCGGTTCACCATTCGGGCGGGGGAGACCGTCGCGCTGGTGGGCCCCAACGGCAGCGGCAAGACCACGCTGGTGAAGCTCCTCGCGGGCCTGCACCGCCCCACGAGCGGACGGATCCTGTTGGGCGACAAGGACATCGCCACGCTGGACATCGGCGCCCTGCGCGCCCGCCTCGGCGTGGTCTTTCAAGACTTCGTGCACTACCACTTCACCGCGGCGGAGAACGTGGGCCTGGGGTGGTTGCCCGCGCGCGACGACCGGGCGGCGGTGATCCGCGCGGCGCAGGACGCGGGGGCCGACGAGGTGATCGCGTCGCTCCCGGGCGGCTACGACGCGATGCTCGGGCGATGGTTCGGGGGCGAACAGCTCTCGGTGGGGCAGTGGCAGCGCGTGGCCCTGGCGCGGGCGTTCATGCGGCGCAGCGACGTGCTGATCCTCGACGAGCCCACGGCGGCCATCGACGCCGAGGGCGAACACGAGGTCTTCGAGCGCTTCAAGGCGCTCAAGCGCGGGCGCACCGCGGTGCTCATCACCCACCGCTTCAGCACCGTGCGCATGGCCGACCGCATCGTGGTGCTGGAGCACGGCGCGGTGGTGGAGCAGGGCACGCACGGTGAGCTCCTCGCGAAGGGGGGGCTCTACGCGAAGATGTTCAACCTCCAGGCCGAGGGCTACGCGGCGGCGTAGCGCGCGGCGACGATCCCCCGCGCGATGCCGTCGGAGTACGCTCGCGCGCAGAGGTACCGCTCCCGATGCAGCGCTCGATCTACGACTTCGGCCTTGAGAAGACCGCGGCGAACCACGCGCCGCTCACGCCCCTGAGCTTCCTCGCGCGCGCCGCGGAGGTGTACCCCGAGCGCCTCGCGGTGGTGCACGGCGAGACCCGGTACACCTGGCGCGAGACCGCGGCGCGCTGCCGTCGCCTCGCCAGCGCGCTCGCGGCGCGAGGGGTGGGCCCGGGCGACACCGTGGCGGCGATGCTCCCCAACACGCCGCCCATGATCGAGGCGCACTTCGGCGTGCCCATGACCGGCGCGGTGCTCAACGCGCTGAACACCCGCCTCGACGCCGATGCCATCGCGTTCATGCTCATGCACGGCGAGGCGCGGGCGGTGCTGGTGGATCGGGAGTTCGCCGACGTCATCCGCCGCGCGCTGCTGCGCATCGACCGCGCGGTGCTGGTCATCGACTGCGACGACCCGGCCTACGACGGAGCGGGCGAGCGGGTCGGAGAGGTCGAGTACGAGGCGCTGCTCGCCGAGGGCGACCCCGCGTACGAGTCCGCGGCGCCCGCCGACGAGTGGGACGCCATCGCGCTGAACTACACCTCGGGCACCACGGGCAACCCCAAGGGCGTGGTCTACCACCACCGCGGCGCGCACCTGAACGCGATCTCGAACGTGCTCGAGTGGGACATTCCCCAGCACCCGGTCTACCTCTGGACCCTGCCGCTCTTTCACTGCAACGGCTGGTGCTTCGCGTGGACCATCGCCGCCCGCGCGGGGGTCAACGTGTGCCTGCGCCGCGTCGACCCCGCGACGATCTTCGCGCGCATTCGCGAGCACCGCGTGACGCACTACTGCGGCGCGCCCATCGTGCACAACCTCCTCGCCAACGCGCCCGCGGCGCTGCGCGAGGGGATCACCCACACGGTCCGCGCGATGGTCGCCGGGGCCGCGCCGCCGGCGGCGCTCCTCGCGTCGATGGAGGAGATCGGCTTCGACCTCACGCACACCTACGGGCTCACCGAGACCTACGGCCCCGCGGCGGTGTGCGCGAAGCACGAGGGGTGGAGCGCGCTTGATGTAGGCGCCCGCGCACGGCTCAACGCGCGGCAGGGCGTGCGGTACCACCTCCAGGGCGGGCTCACCGTGCGCGACCCGAAGACCCTCGATGAGGTGCCGCCCGACGGCGAGACCATGGGCGAGCTGATGTTCCGCGGGAACATCACCATGAAGGGCTATCTCAAGAACCCGTCGGCCACGCAGGCGGCGTTCGAGGGGGGATGGTTCCACACGGGGGACCTCGGCGTGCGCCACCCCGACGGCTACGTGAAGATCAAGGACCGCTCCAAGGACGTGATCATCTCCGGCGGCGAGAACATCTCCTCGCTCGAGGTCGAAGACGCGCTCTACAGCCATCCCGCGGTGCTCGCCGCGGCGGTGGTGGCGAAGCCCGACGCCCGCTGGGGCGAGACGCCCTGTGCGTTCATCGAGCTGAAGCAGGGCGCGGTGGTGACGGCGGCAGACATCGTCGCGCACTGCCGCGCGCACCTCGCGGCCTTCAAGGTCCCGCGGGCGGTGGAGTTCTGTGAGCTGCCGCGCACGTCGACGGGCAAGGTGCAGAAGTTTGAGCTCCGCAAGCGCGTCGGCTCGGTGAGCGCCATCGACGTGTGAGTCCGCGCGGCGCTCCGCGGCGGCACCCGCGCAGGGCTACCGACCGAGGTCGAGGAGGGCGTCGGGAAAGAGGTCCCGCGCGCCCGCGCGCTCCTCGCGCACGCTGTCGAGGACGTCGATGACCACGGCGTAGGGCATGTGTCCGTCGACGCGCACCGACACCTGACGCTGCCCTGCGAGGTCCTCGCGCCACGCCGGGGCGTCTCGCATCCGCGCGAGGCAGCGCTGGAGCGTCGCCCGGTCGACGGTCCCTGCGCGCAGCGGCGCGAGGGGGGCGTCATCGCCGAAGCGCGCGCAACCGGGCGCGAGCCAGCGACCGAGGAGCCGCACCCGCACACCCTGCGGGCCCACCACCACCTCGGGGAGGGGGAAGGTCCCGCCTGCGCCCCCGCCCGCGCGCCGAGACGTCGGGATCGTCCCCGCGGCGTCGATCGACATGCTCAGGAGCACGAAGATCAGCACGTTCATCACCACATCGAGAAAGGGCACGACGTTGAGCTCGCCGACGGCGGCGCTCCCTCGGAGGTTGATGCGACGGATGCGGGCCGCCTCCCGATACGCTTCGGCGAACATCACCGGCTCCGACCGCGCAGGGGGCGCGCCGGTTCCTCGGGGCGTCGCGCGGCGCGCACGCCGCAGCGCGGTTCACGTCGGGACACATCTCCGAGAACGGCTTGAATGCGAGACGAATTCGCGAAACGTGGCCCCCTT
>JBILLI010000446.1:0-6323 GCA_044376155.1 Polyangiales bacterium | reverse complement strand
CGCCTGCATGGTCTCGAGCCAGGGCTGCAGCGGCAACGCGGCGTTCACCTACGAGATCGTGCCCGGCCTCTGGGCCTGCGTGCACACCGGGAACATCACCTCGTACCCGCAGAACAGCGCCATGTGCGCCGCGGGCTACACCCCGCCGACCTTCGCGCTGGTGAACGCCCTCGGGCTGCGCCTGCCCACCACCGACGAGACCACGGCGTTCTTCGCCTGGTACCGCAGCCGCACCACCAGCGGCGACACGAACTACATCCGCACGGGGCAGAAGCGCCGCGGGGGATGCACCGCCGAGGCCCACGGCGACCTCTACGTCTCGTCGTTCAACCCGAACAGCAGCAGCGGCGGCTGGCGCGACCTCTACCTCAACGGCGGGTCGTGCAACCTCCCGACTGACTCCGCGAACAGCGTCTCGGGCCACCCCCTCGCCGGCACCCTCTGCGTGCGCGGCACCTACGTCCCGCCCGCGCCCTGAGCCGCCGTCGCGACGGCATGCACGCACACCTCCCACGCTGCCTCCGCGCCCTCCGCGCGCTCTGCGAGACCCCTGCCCTCGCCGCCGTACGCGACCCCGTGACGCGCGAGCGGCGGGCCATCGCCGCGGTCATGCGCCGGGTGCTGGGCGACGTCGCGGGCCGTGACCCCGCGGACCTTGAGACGGTCGATCCCCTTGCCGCGCAAGAGGTTCTGCGCGGTCTGGGAGACCCCTCCCTCGCGCCCGAGGCGCTGGGGGAGCTCTACGAGCAGCTCCTCGCAGCGTCGACGCCCTCGGCCGGGGAGCGCCGCCGGGGCGGGCGGCACTACACCCCGCGGCCCCTCGCGCGAGAGGTCGTTCGTCGCGCGCTCGCACCCCTTTGGACCACCCACGACCCACGCGCGCTGCGGGTGTGTGACCCCGCCATGGGGGGAGGGGTCTTTCTGCTCGAGGCGCTGCGGCAGCTGGGCGAGGCCGCGGGCGGCGACGCCCTCGGAGACATCGCGCGGGGGTGTGTCTTCGGCCTCGACCTCGACCCCCTTGCGGTGGAGATCACCCGCGTCGCGGTGGCAAGGGAGGCGGGGATCTCCCCCGACGATCCGTGCCTCGTCGCGGCCCTGCGCGCGGGCGACGGGCTGCGCGGACCCACCCCCCGCAGCGACCCCCGCGCGCTCCCGTGGACGCACCTGTCGCAGGGCTTCGACGTCGTCGTGGGCAACCCCCCGTGGGTCTCCTACGCGGGCCGCGCGGCGCAGCCCCTGGACCGTTCGCGGCGCGCCTGGTACGCGCGGCACTACGCGAGCTTTCGGGGCTACCGCAACCTCCAGGGACTCTTCGTCGAGCGCGCCACCACCCTGGGCCGACCGGGCGCCCGGGTGGGTCTGGTGCTCCCGAGCTCCATGGCCGAACTCGCGGGCTACGCCCCGGTGCGCGAGGTCTTCGACCGCGCCGCGCGCTGCGATGACGCGCTGCCCGACCTCGGCGAGGAGAGCTTCGACGACGTCGACCAGCCCGCCATGGCGCTCCTCGGCACGCTCCGCGATGCTGCCCTCGCGACGGGCTCCGACGCGCCGTGGCCCCTCGCGCGGCCCGACCTCGACGACGAGGCGCGGGCCCTTCTGAAGAAGTTCGAGGGCGAACCATTCCCCCCCGAGACCTTCGGCGAGCGCGGCGTGCAGACCCAGCGCGACGACGCCCGGGACCTCGCCCGCGCCCCCGACGCCCGGCGCACCCTGGCCCTGCGCGAGGGCAAGAACATCGGGGCCTTCGCGCGCCGCGACCCGGTGTTGTGGTGCGACCCCGCGAGGCTCACGCCCAGGCACCGCGACCCCGCGGCGTGGCGCGCGGTGGACGTGCTCATTCGACAGACCGCGCGGGTCCCGCTGGCGGCGCGGGGCGACGGCGGCGCGTTTCGCAACACCCTGCTCGCGGGGTACGGGAGCGAGGAGGTGCCGTGGGGGGTGATCCTCGCGTGGCTGAACAGCGCGATGGTGCGCTGGTGGCACTACCACCGCCACCGCGACGCGCGCCTCGGCATGCCGCAGGTGAAGGTCGGTCAGCTCCGCGCGCTCCCCGCGCCCCCCGCGGGCGTGCGCGAGGCCCTGCGCCACTGGGGCGAGCGTCTGGGAGCGCGCAACGACGGGATCACCCCTGACGAGCAGCGCGCCCTCGACGACCTCGTCTTCGACGCGCTGGGCCTCACCCCCGACGAGCGCGCGCGGGTGCGACGCGACGCCGCGCGGTGGGGATGAACCCTCAGCGGTAGCCCCGGGCCTGGAGGAAGAACAGCTCCGCGTAGCGCCCGCCCTTCGCGAGCAGTTCGTCGTGGGTGCCGCGCTCGATGATCCGCCCCTCGGCGAGCACGGCGATGGTGTCGGCCATGCGCACGGTCGAGAATCGGTGCGAGATCAGCACGGCGATGCGGTGCTCGGTGAGCGCGCGAAAGCGGTCGAAGACCATCGCCTCGGCGGCGGCGTCCATCGAGGCCGTGGGCTCGTCGAGCACGAGGATGTCGGCGTCGCGGCGCATGAACGCCCGCGCCAGGGCGACCTTCTGCCACTGCCCCAGCGAGAGCTCCTGCCCGTCGGCGAACCACCGCCCGAGCTGCGTCTGGTAGCCCTGCGGCAGGGACTTGATGAACTCGTGCGCGAGCCCGCGCTCGGCCGCGTCGCGCCACGCGTCGGCGTCGTCGAAGCGGGCCACGTCGCCCACGCCGATGTTCTCGCCCACCACGAACTGGTACTGCACGAAGTCCTGAAAGATCACGCCCACGCGGCGGCGCAGGGCGGCCTCGTCCCAGTCGTTGAGGTCGAGGCCGTCGAGGGTGATGCGCCCGGCGGTGGGGCGGTAGAGCCGGGTGAGCAGCTTGATGAGCGTGGTCTTGCCCGCGCCGTTCTCGCCCACCAGCGCGAGCTTGTGCCCCCGCGGGAGGTGCAGGCTCACGTCGGTGAGCACGGGCTTCTCGGCGTCGGGGTAGGTGAACGACACGCCCTCGAAGCGCACGCCGTCGTCAGGCTTCGGCCCCGCGGTGGCGGTGCCGTTGGCCTGCGCCGCGGGGACGTGATCCAGAAAGGCGTAGAGCGTCGTGAGGTAGAGGTGGTCCTCGTAGGTGCGGCCCACGGTGTGGAGGATGTTGCCCACGATGCCCTGCGCGTCGCGAAAGACCCCCACGAAGAGCCCCACGCCCCCCAGCGAGAGCGCGCCGCTCACCGCCCGCAGCACCACCCACACGTACGCGGCGTAGTAGGCCACGTTGCTCAGCGACTCGAGCAAGAACCCCCACGCGCTGCGGCGCAGGGTGAGGTCCCGGTCCTCCTTCCAGAAGCGGTGAAAGAGCTCGCGGTAGCGCGCGAAGAAGAGCGGCCCGAGGCCGAAGAGGCGCACCTCCTTCACCGACTCGGCGTCGGTGAGCACCGACTCGTAGTACTGCTGCCGGCGCATCTCGGGCGTGCGCCAGTTGAAGAGCCGAAAGCCGTCGCGCGAGAAGCGCGTCTGCACCACGAACTCGGGCACCGCGGCGAACACGATGAGCAGGAGCATCCAGCCCGCGATGGAGACCATCAGCCCGCCGTAGGCCACCAGCGTGAGCAGGCTCTGCCCGAGGCCGAAGATCCCCTGGACCATGTCCAGCGGGCGGTACGACGCGCCCTTGCGCGCGCGGTTGAGCTGGTCGAGCGTGTCGGGGTCTTCGAAGTCCTCGAGCCCGAGGCTCAGGGCCTTCTCCAGGATGGCCTCGTTGACGTGCGCCGAGAAGCGCGCGCGCAGCAGCGACTCGACGGCCATGGCCCCGCGGTGCATCGCCACCGCGAGCAGCGACAGGCCGAGCTCCAACGCGACGTCGCGCAGCACCGCCGCGCGATCGCCCGCCGCGCCGGTCTGCGCCGCGCGCACGATGCCGTCGATGATGCGCTTCGCCACGAACGCGATGCCCGCGGGGATCAGCGCCGCCACGGTGCTCAGCGCCGCCAGCGCGAGGGTCAGGCGCGCGTCGGTGGACCAGATCATCCCGAAGGCGCGGCGCAGGGAGCCGAGCACGTCGCGCGCGAGGGCGAGCGCGTCACGGAGTGATCTGGGAGTCTCGTCGGGGTCGGGCTTCACCGCGCGAGTGTACGCGGTGCACGGGCGGGGCGGGGGCGGGACTTCAGCGGCGGATCTCGCTGATCTCGAGGCGGCAGGTGGCGCGCGCGCCGGCCTGGTAGGAGCCCACCCAGATGTCGTACTGACCCGCGGTGGCGCCGTCGAGGTTGATCGAGGGGTTGGCGCCGTTGGTGTCATCCGCGCAGCGCCAGCCGCCGCTGGCGGTGTTGATCACCAGGGTCGTGTCGCTGGGGGTGAGCGCCTGCGCGTTGGGGCACACCACGCGGACCTGGAGGTTCGGCGAGGTGCCCGTGAGCCGCAGGATCTTGTCGGGCGCCGCGGTGACGTAGCCCGCGCAGTTGCCCGGCGCGCCCGCCTGCGACGCGCGGAGGGAGCCGCCCGAGGTCACCATGGTCACGTTGGGGTCGGGCATGAAGCCCGGCGCCAGAGCCACCACGCCGTAGTTCGCGCGCTGGCCGCCGATGAGGAGGCGCGACTGCGCCGCGAGGTCGGCGCCGAAGCCCGACACCGCGAGGAGGCTGAGCAGACCGACCGTACCGAGCACCTTCGAACGATTCATGGATGAACTCTCCAGGTTGGGGATGCGACGCGCGACGCCGCGGGGGAACGAGGGCCGTCTGGGGCCTCGGGGCCGCCCGCGGCGCATCAGCGATCGGCGGGAGAATACGCAGCGCCGCCGGGGGCGATTCAAGCGCGTCTAGAATAATAATTTTCGCAAAGAAATCCGCGAAAATCGCGCGCGCACGGCGTACGCGCGGCGAAGCCGTTGCGCGCGCCGTCGCGGGGCAAATCCCACCTCGGGTGTGCTCGTCGTCGCGTCGCTTCGTGGGCTTCGGGCATCGTACCGGTCATGCGAAGCACCCTCGCGCTCTGCGCCACGCTCCTCCTCGCCGGCGCCGCCGCCGCGCAGTCCCCCCGCGCCGCGGCCCCCGCGCCCCTCACCGTGCGCTCCCCCGCGCGCACCGCGCTCCTCGCGGCGGGTGACGCCGCGCCGCAGTTCACCGCGGCGACCCACGACGGCCGCACGATCACGAGCGGCGTCGGCGCGCGGGCCCGCGCGCTGGTGGTGTATTTCTATCCGCGCGACGAGACCCCGGGCTGCACCCGCGAGGCCGAGGCGTTCCGCGACGCGCGCGCGCAGTTCGACGCCGTGGGCGCTGACATCGTGGGCGTGAGCACCGACGCGATGAGCAGCCACGCGTCCTTCGCGCAGGGGCACCAGCTCAACTTCGGGCTCATCGCCGACCCCGACGGCGCCCTCGGGCGCGCCTTCGGACTCACCGTCTCGGGCTTCGCGCCGCGCACCACCTTCGTCATCGGCCGCGACGGCCGCGTCGCGCGGGTCTTCCCGGGCGTGCGCGTCGACGGACACGCCGCCGAGGTGCTCACCGCCGTGCGCGCCCTGCCCGCTCAGCGCTGAGCGCCGCGGGCCATCATGCCCGCGTGCGGCGCGATGAAGTCCGCCAGCACCTCCACGCGGCGCAGCACCCGCGTGCGCGCCACGGTCAGCGCGGCGAAGAGGCCCAGCGCGGTGACCGAGGTGAGCCACAGCCCGCTGACGTCTCGCGCGCTCCACGGCCCGTAGACGACGAACACGCCGAAGGACGCGAGCGAGGTGACGGCGCTCGCACCCCACAGCACGTGGCCCAGGCGCGCGCGGTCGTGTGCGTAGCGGCGGAGGTGGGCGCGCAACGCAGCGTCGCCGTCCTGCGGGCGCTCGTCGCGGTAGCCGTCGCCCGCGACGGGTGCGAGCGTCGCCGCGGGGTCCAGGGTGAGCGCGTGCTCGAGCACCGCCAGGGCGAGCTTCGACGGGTCGACGCGCGCGATCTTCAGCACGCGGTCGCCGCTCTGCGCGTCGATCAACCGGCGCAGCACGGGGATCAGCATCTCGACGTTCAAGTCTGTGCGGATCAACCAGTAGAAGAGGCCCGCGACGCACAGGGCCAGCGGCGCGCCGAGCATCGAGAGCGTCAGCAGCGAGGGTGAGGTCACGCTCTGCATGCCCCGCACTCTGCGCGCGTCGCCCGCGCCACGCCAGCGCGCGACAAGCGGGCGACGGGTCGTCGACGCTGGTACCATCGCCGGGTGCACTTCCCCCTGACGCGACCGGGCGCCGCCGTCCTCGCCCTCACCGCGCTCGCGGGGTGCTACGGCGCCGAGGCCTCGGACGCGTGTGTCCTCGCGCCCCTCGCCGCGCCGCCCACCTGCGAGACCCATCCCTCCCTCTGCGGGCGCCCGGTGCGCGCCG
>JBILLI010000445.1:0-6330 GCA_044376155.1 Polyangiales bacterium | reverse complement strand
CCCGCGGGCGGTTGATGAGGTACGGCGAGAGGTTCTGCGACACCCCCTTGCGGTCGGGCTCGAAGATCACGTTCTGGTCGAAGTGGTAACAGAGCGGCGCGACGGTCGCGTCCTGCCGCGGAACGCCGACGGCCGCGTCCTTCGCCCGCGCGGAGCGCCGCCGCAGGGGCACCGTGGAGAAGGGCAGCGCCTGCTGCGCGGGAGAGAACGCGTCGCCCAGCGCCTCGTTGCCGCGCCCGGTGTCGTGGTCGTCCTTGCGGCGACGCGCGAGGGTGTTCGCGGCGATGCTGTCGGCGACGTCGCGAAAGACCTCCTCGGCGATGGTGGCCTTCGGGAGGTTCCACGCCCACGTGGCGCCCTCGACGGCGTCGTCGCGCCCGTCGATGGGACGTCCCAGCGGCCGGAACATCGCGCCGAGGTCCACCGAGACGATCCCGCGGTAACCGTCGGCGCCCGTGGGCCGCCGGTGCCAGAAGTGCACCTGCGAGATCGACGAGAGCCGCCACGACGACTCCATGTAGAGCGTGTGCTCCTGCCCGAACTGGAGGTTCGACGGGAAGAAGAACTGCACCCCGCACAGGTGGCGCAGCGGCCCCGCGCCGCGGGCGGGGTTCGGCGCCGCGGCGTGCTCCACCTCGATGGCCTCGTCCCAGCGTCGCAGCGCCTCGAAGTCACCGACCTTGGCGGCCTCGGGGCGCATGGCGCTCCCCAGGCGCTCGCGCAGCTCGGCGTGCCGCGCGAGGAAGCGCGCCGCGAGGTCACACCCGAGCACGCCGCGCGCGTCGCTGGGGCGCGCGACCTCAGGGCTCTCGCGAACGAACTCCTTGCGGCCCAACATCGCCGTGACGGGTGCGGCGATCACGAAGTAGTGCGGCCGCACCGCGGTGGTGAAGCTCCGCGCGTCGAGCACGCGGTGGGTGATGGCGACGCGCGGCAGCAGCACGTCGGGCAGGTGGTCGGGGTTGTCGGGCGAGGGCAGGTCGAAGTCGACCAGCGTGCCGCGAAAGAACTTCACGCCGCGAAAGACCAGGTACTCCCGCCACGGGTCGAACCACGCGAGGGAGGTCGGGCCGTTGAGCGTGGCGTCGGTCACCTCGCGGCCCACGAGCTGATCCATGAGCAGCTGGGTGACCATGTTGCCCTGCGTGCGCACGTCGCTCTCGGTGGCGGTCATCGCCCCGAGCACCTCGGGCCCGCGCTCCATGTGCGCGCGGCAGGTCTCGGAGAACTTCTCGCCCTCGATGAAGTCCCACCAGGACATGTCCTCGTGCTCGGCGGCGCGGCGGGCCTTGCACGAGGTCATGTACTGAAAGAGCTTGAGCGAGAGGTGCGCGAGGTCGCCGGGCTTGTACCCGAGCTCGTTCACGAAGCTGCGCAGCGCGGCCAGCAGCGCCTGCGGGGTGCGCGACGGCCGCCGGGGGAAGCGAATGAGCCGCCCGCTGGTGGCGGCGCCGACGTCGTCGGACTTCGCGTCCGGCGAGGGTGCTTTGGGGCCGTCGGTGGGGAGGTGCAGCCACGTCGCCTCGGTGCCCACGAGGTTGTCGAACACGCTGCGCGCCACGGGGCCGTAGCGGTCCTCGCCCGTGCTGAGCACGGCGGTGCGGCGCATGGTGTCGAAGAGGTGCCGGTAGAAGCCCGGGAAGTACCGAAACCCGTGCTCCCCCGGGACGACGCCCTGACCGCGCAGCACGAGGGTCACGCTGAAGCTGCCCTGCGCCGACGAGCGCGCGTCGAGCGTGGGGTCGTACTTGAGCTCGAAGCCACTCGCCTTCGCCAGCGCGATGAGCTTGTCGAGGATCACCCGCGAGGGCGCGTCATCTCCCGTGGGCGGCACCTGCCGCCACGACGTCACCTGGGCGTAGACGGTCGGGATCTGGTCGCCGTAGACCGCGCGGAGCTTGCGCGCGAAGGCGTTGATCTCCCAGCGGTCGTGATCGCGCAGCCCGGCTTCGCCCTCGAGCTCGCTGAACTCAAAGATCGGGTGGCGCAGCATCGGGACCGTCTCGACGAGCACCCCGCCCTCCACCTCCTTCTTCGTCGGCGGCGGCGGCGGGATGGTCGCCCACTGCGTGCGCGCGACGCCTCCCGCCGCGGGGAGGTCGGGCTCCCAGGGATCGTCGGCGGGCTCGACGACGTAGACCTCGTAGCCGCGCTCCACGAGCTCGTGGGCCGCGGTGAGGCCGGTGATGCCGGCCCCGAAGATCCAGGCGATGGGCTGCCCCTTGGGGCCGTTCGTGGAATCAGGCATGTTCGGCAGACTCCGTGAGGTCGTGAAGCGCGTCGAGGCGTCGCTGCCACGCGCGAAAATCGTCGAGGGTCGCGGCGAAGCCCGGCGCGCGCACCGCGCCCTGCAAGAAGGCCAGCAGCGCGTCGTGAAAGGCCGCGAGGTCGGCCGGCGCGCCGCGCAGAACGATGCGTCCCGCGAGCACGGCGTCGACCAGCGCGTCGTCGCCGTCGGCGAGGGCGATGACGGTGCGGCGCGTGGTGCGAAGGGTGACCACGGGCGGCTCGTCGGGGGAGGGATGCTCCGAGACCCGGGAGGCGCCGTCGCGCCACCGCACGGCCGCGAGCTCGCCGTCGACCACGAGGTGAACGCCGCGCGCGCCGAGCGCCGCGCCCATGCGCGCCGAGGCCCAGGGGAGCTCCCGCGCGAGGGTCACCACCCCGCGCCGCACCCAGTGTCCGAAGGTCTTCTCTGCGCCCACCGTCACGCTCCCAGGAACTCGAACACGGCCCGCCCCTGCATGGACACGGTCTCACCGCGCACCACGCCCTCGACCGCCACGGTGCCCCCCACCTCGTTGATGAGCGTGTTCCCGGGGTCGTGGTCGTTGGGGATTACCACCTGCGCGAGGTCCTCGGCGGTGAAGACCGCCCGCACGTGGTCGCCGTCGCCGCGCGCCTCGATGATCAGCCGCGCGGGCACGTCGGTGGCCGTCGACGGCGAGACCAGCGCCATGGCCCGCGGGACCTTGAAGCCCCGCGTCGGCCGCAAGAAGCCCTCACGGGTGACCCTCACCTCGTCGGCGCGCATCACCCGGTGCTGCCACGCGCCGCGCCACAGAAAGAGCGCCTGCATGCGGGCGAGGGTGTGCGCCCGGTCCGAGAGCCGCACGAAGACCAGGCTCCAGGGGTCATCGCGGCCGGGCGGCAGCCCGAAGCCCCACTCCCACGCGAAGTCGCGCCCCCACGCGAAGTGCCCCCAGTTGTGGTCGTGGTAGGCGGGCGCGTCGGTGAGGGTGTGGGTCACGCCGTTGATCGTGACGGTGCCCTCGGCGCGGCACCGCGGCGCCACCAGCCAGTGGATCGGCGGGCCCTCGTCGAGCGGGATGTTGTGCGCGATGGCGGGGAGCGCCTCGGGCCGCACCACGAGGTCCACGCGGATGGGGCGACGGGACAGCGCCACCGAGAGGTGGTACGCGCCGTCGACGAAGGTCGCGCGGTTTGTGCCGAAGCGCATCGAGAGCCCGCCGCCCGGCGCATCGATCCGGTCGGCGGCGATGAGCTCGACGTCGCCGTCCCATGCTTCGGTGCGGACCAGGACCGTGAGCCGCGCGAACTCCTGCCCCGCGGGCGCGTCGGCGCGCACGTCGTCGACCAGGGAGAGGTTCACCAGCACGTCGATGCCCGGCGCGTAGGCCGCGAAGTGCCACCACTCCTTGTGACCCTGCGCGCCGCCGCGCAAGAAGGCGGAGCGGCGGAGCCAGTCGGCCCCGACGAGCGCCTCGCGCGGGCCGGTCACCGCAGCACCCCTGTGGGTACGCCGCGTCGCGCGGGTGGCGCGGGTGGTGACGGCGCGTTCGCGGCGGCGGTCTGCAGGTGGTGGTCGAGCCGCGCGAAGAGCGCGACGAGGCCCAGCGTCGCGGCGATGAGGGCGTCGTCGCCGCGCGTCGCGGGCACGCGCGGGGCGTCGGCGGGCGCGTAGCGATCGAGCAGGGCGCGCAAGGTCAGGCCCTGTCGGTGCATCCCCAGGGCGAGGTGGAGCAGCAGGTTGCGCGAACGAAACTCAGTCGCGTGTTGGTGCAGGGCCATCGTCGTCGCTCAGGCCGAAGAGCCGGGCCAGAAAGGGTTCCAACGCCTTCACGGCGGTGGCGTGGGCGAACACGTCGAGGAGCCGGGTGGGGAGCACCGAGGGCGGCGCCTCTTCGAGCAGGTTGAGGGTGGTGACCTCCCACACGACACGTCCGCGTCGAATCAGCTCCGAGCCCGCGAGGCGCTCCGCGAGAGCCGCGCCCTCGGGCGTCTCGGCGTAGGCCCGCCCCTCGGCGACGAGCGCGGAGAAGATCCGCTGCGCGGCCGCGGGGTGCTCCAACAGGAGCTGTTGCGCGCGACGCAAGGGCTCGTGCAGCGCGTCGTCGGCGCGAAGCTCGAAGAGGGGCGCGTCGTCGTCGGGGGCGGGCACGGCCTCACTCCACCGCGAGGTCGATGTGGAGCGTCAGCACCTCCGCGTCGCCCACCCGCACCGCGTAGCGGCCCTGGAGCCGCGCGCCCGCGGTCGCCAGGGGGGAGGTCAGCACGAGCGTGAGCAGGGTGACGGTGCCCGCGGGCAACACCCCAGACGCCGGGAGCACCGAGGGGAGCTCGAGCGCGGCGGAGGTCACGTGGCGGTCGCCCTCGGCGTCGGTGAGCACGCCGTCCTTCAGCGCACCGCTCAGCGCGCCGTCGACGCCGAGGCTGTTCTTCACCCGAAAGGGGAGGCGAAACTCGGGGCCCTTGCCCTTCCCGCGGAGCGCCGCGGCGGGCGCGCCGTGGTCGCGCAGCCCCAGCGTCTGCTCCACGCGTCGCTGCACGGCCTCGGCGTTGCGACGGTGGATCCCGAGCACGCGCGAGAGCATCTCGCCCTGGAGCTGCGCGAGCTCGTAGGCGAGGCCGGGGATCCCCAGGAGGTCGCGCTGCACCCCGCTGTCGGCCAGAGTCAACCGCTGCGCCGCGGCCGCGCGGAGCCCCGCGTCGCGGGTGTCATGGATCTTCTTCAGCACGTCTGCGGCGAGGTCGAGGGCGCCCCGCTGCATCGCGCCGACGAGGTCGGGATCTTTCTTTCCTCCAGCGTTCACGATCGCAGACTATCCTCCCTCTCCCGCACCGGGGGAAGGGTTCGGGCCGCCGCGATGACGCACGACACCAACGCCGTCGATCTCGACGCCTACCTCCGCGACTGCCGCGCGCTCGTGCTCGACGAGATCGCCCGACGGGTGCCTCGGGGCAGCCGCGCCGACGAGGTGCTCTACGACCTCGTGATGGACTACCCCCTGCGGCCTGCCAAGGGGCTGCGCCCCGCGCTGTGCATCGCGACGTGCCGCGCGCTCGGGGGCAGTTTGGAGGCCGTGCTGCCGACCGCCGCGGTGCTGGAGCTTTATCACAACGCGTTCTTGATTCACGACGACGTCGAAGACGGCTCCGAGAAGCGCCGCGACGCGGAGACCCTGCACCGCGCCCACGGCGTGCCCATCGCGGTGAACGTCGGCGACGCGATGCTGGCGATGGCCCTCGGGCCGCTGCTCGACAACATGCGCGTGCTCGACATGGGGCGCGCGCTGCGGATTCTTGAGGTCGTCGCCACGATGGCCCGGGAGTCGGCCGAGGGGCAGGCCCTGGAGCTCGACTGGGTGCGGCGCGCCCGCTGGGACCTCACCGACGACGACTACCTCCACATGGTCGACCAGAAGACCGGCTGGTACAGCTTCGTCGCGCCGATGGTGATGGGCGCCATCGCCGCGGGCGCGACCGACGCGCAAGTGCTTGCGCTGCAAGGCTTTGGGCGCGCGCTCGGGGCGGCGTTCCAGATCCAGGACGACGTGCTCAACCTCGTGGCCCGCGAGGCGGACTACGGCAAGGAGATCGGCGGAGACCTCTGGGAGGGCAAGCACACCCTGATGGTGATCCACGCGCTGCGCGTGCTCCCCGAGGGTGACCGCGCGACGGCGCACGCGATCCTGCGACGGGCGCGCCCCAGTCTGGAGCGCGACGCCCTGCGCGACCTCCGGGCCCTGCTCCCGACGCTCCGCGCGCGCGGCGAGATCACCGACGCGGGCCTGCGCGAGGCGCTCGCGGCGATGCCCCCCGAAGGGGCGGTGAAGACCGTCGACGACGTCGCCTGGCTCCACCGCGCGGTGCGGCAGACCGGCGCGATCGCCTACGCGCAGCAGGTGGCCCGCGCGCGCGCCGCGGTGGCGGCCGAGGCGCTTCGAAGCTTCGACTGGATGCGCCCCTCGGTCCACCGCGGCGTGCTCGAGGCGCTCGTGGAATTCGTCATCGCGCGGGATCGCTGAGCGCCGCGGCGCGCGGCTTGACAGCGACTCGCCGCGTGCGGTCGGATCCGCGGCGCTGATG
>JBILLI010000444.1:0-6341 GCA_044376155.1 Polyangiales bacterium | reverse complement strand
GCCCCAGGGGCTTCGCGCTCACCAGGGACCACCCCACCGCGAGGCACCCCGCGCTCACCGCCAGCGCGCCCTCGAGGCGCAGCGCGGGCATGACCCACGACGCCGTGAGCAGCGCGCCGAGCACGTTGCCCGCGGCCATGGCGCCGAGCATCCGCCCGTTGCCCTCGCCCCCGCGCTCGCCCAACGCCCGCGCGGCGAAGGCCATGGACACCCCCACCGCGCCGATCACGGGCAGCGCGAGGGCGCTCACCCCGAGCACCGCGCCGACCCACAGCGGGGTCACGTCGCGCACGCCGCCCGCGAGGAATCCCCCCGTCCAGCGCGGCAGGGACATCGCCGCGGGCAGCACCCCCACCGCCGCCAGCGCGCCCGCCGCGAGCGCGAAGGACCACCGTCGCCGCGCGTCCCCTTCGCCCGTCACGGGACGTCGCCGGGTCCACGCGAAGGCCACGAGCTCCCCCGCCGCGAGGGCGGTGACGTGCGCCGCGGTGGCCGCCGCGAGGGCGTACGCGCTGGGGCCGAACGACAGCTCCGCGAGGCGGGTGAGCGCGAGGTTGAAGCCCGTCGACGCGAAGCCCGCGAGGGCCAACGCCGCCAGGGCCGCGCGGTTTGCGGGAGGGGCTGCGCGCGACGGATCCCTCTGGGGCGCAAGGACTTCGGGCTGTCGCCAAAGGACCACCACCGCGAGCAGCCACGCGAGGGCGGCCCCGCGGAGGGTGTGGGCGACGCCGAGCGCGGGCGCGGCGACGAAGACCGCGACGAGGGCGAACACCGCAGCGCCGAGGGAGCTCAGCGCGCCGGTGAACGCCGTGGCCTGGGCCTCTTCGCCCTCGCTGAGGGCCACCGTCGCGGGGTACACCGCGCCCGCGAGGGCGCCCGGCGCAGCGGTGAGGGCCACGCCGAGGAGCATCCGCGCGAGGTCCCCCAGCGCGGGAGACAGCTCGGAGAGCGCGACCAGCGCCCGCGCCGAGGGCGTCGCGAGGAGGGCGCTGAGGGTGGGCGCGAGGGTGGCGAAGAGCCAGAGGAGCCCGCACGCGCGCAGGAGGAGCGCGCGGGGCGAGATGCGTCGGTGACGCAGGGCGCGGGCGGCGAGCCAGGCGCCGAGGCCGAGGCCCCCGAGGGTGCCCGCGAGGGTGCCCGCGAGCGCGAGGCCCGCGCTGCCCAGGAGGGTGCGCAAGAGGCGCGCGCCCAGCACCTCGGCGGCGAGGGTGGCGCCGCCCGAGAGGGCTGCGAGGAGCCCGGCGCGACGGAGCGGCGGGGGGATCATGGCGCGTTCTCGACGGGGTCCTCGGTCGGGGGTGGCACTCATCGCCGCGGCGCCGCAGACGTACCGCACCTGCGACGCCCGCGGGAGGGCGGAACGCGCGGGCGCGGCGGGTGATTCCCGAGGGTCACTCCCCGCGCGGCGCGGGCGCGACGGGCCCCGGGCGCAGCGCGCGGAGGATCACCTCGTCGGGCGAGACCTGCGAGAACCGCTGGTCCTCCTGGCGCAGGGCGTCGACGAGGGAGGCGATCTGCGGCGCGAAGAGCGTGAGCGCGTCGGGGTGCGCGTTGCCCACGCGGGTGAGCAGGTCGAGGGCCTCGAGCATCGCCCGCCGCCGCCGCGCCACGGACCATGCGTGCAGCACCCGGGCAACCACCAGCGCGGCCACCAGCGCACCGCCGAGGCCCAGCAACAGCCGCGGGAGGGCGTCGTCAAAGGCCAGTCGGAGGCACAGCGTGAGCGTCGCGACCACCCCCACGATGCGCAGCGCGGTGCGCCACGCGCCCTCCTGCCGCAGATGCGCCAGGGCCTCGGCGGTGGCCTCGCTCATCGCGGTGCTCCGCGGCGCGAGGGTGGGCGTGGGCCGCGGCGGGGTGTCTTCGCGGGCCAGGGGCGACGGTCGCAGGTCGCGCGGGGCCGCGGGGAGCTCGAGCACCGGGGTGTGGGTCTCGGTGGCCGTCGGGGGCGTCGCGTCGACGGGCGCCGCCGGGGCCTCGTCGGCCACCGGCGGCGGGACGTTCACCGGGAGGGGGGCGTCGTCGGTGGGGGTCGCGTCGTCGGCCACGGCCTTCGCACGGTACCACCTCCCGCGGAGCCACGGAGTGCGATAGAGCACCGGCCGCCATGCGCGACCGAAGCCCCTGTTGCACCGACCCCAAGAACCGCTGCGGCACCGACTGGAACGCCCTCGTCACCTGGGTCACCCGGGTCACGGGCAAGGGCTACAAGCTGGTGGAGCTGCAGGGCGACGAGCAGGGCAAGATGCCCTTCTTCGCGCAGCCCGTGGGCTTCGACGGCCGCACCTTCTTCGTCGCCAAGGACGGCCTCTGCGACACCGAGAAGCTGATGCACGAGGCCTGTCACTTCCTCACCGCGCCCAAGCAGCGGCGCAACAAGGTGAACTACGGCCTCGGTCCCGGGCCCTTTCGCGACGTCGACGACCACACCTCGGACAACGAAGAGGTCGCCACCTCGCTCTTTCAGGGGATGATCGCGCCGTGCTTCGGCCTGCCCGAGCACAAGATGCCGCGGCCCGACTACAACTGCGCGAACCGTCGCAACATCGACTGGCCCGCGTGCGAGGCCCGCGCGCAGGAGGTCTTCGACCGGGTGAAAGACTCCCTGCCCCCCGTCGCGGTCAGTGCATCTGAACGCCGGGGAGGCCGAAGGAGTTGAGCAGCCCGTTCACGGTCCCCACCGCGCCCTGCATGAAGAACGAGCGAGGCACGGTGCCGGCGTGCTCGAAGCTGGTGCGCACGGAGATGAAGCGCTCGACGGTGACCTCGCCGCGGAGGGTGTACTCCACCATCGGCGAGCCCGCGGCGGTGAGGAGCCAGGCGGGCGCGCCGTTCCAGGGCATGGTGACGCGGGCGGTGACGCCCACCTCGCGCATGGGCGGGAGCGTGGCGCCGAGGGAGTTCACCGTGGAGCCCACGTCGTTGCCCTGCAGCCACAGGTGCGCGTCGAGGTCGCGCAGGGTGAGCTCGAAGCTGTTGGGGTTGTACGCGTTGAAGGTCACGGTGAAGACCAGGCCCGAGCCGTCGATGCCCGTGAACTGCATGTCGCGCGGGGTGATCCGCGGCTGCTCGACGGTGATCGTGCAGCCCGTGGCGCTCAGCGCGAGCACGGCGGTGGCGGCGAGGGCGTAGCGGCGCAGGGCGGTTCGCATGGGTCTCCCGGACGTAGTGGGTGGGGAACGAGACTTATACGCGACTCGTGAGCGGCTTTCTCCACGGTGATACCGTCGCGGCGTGAACGACGTGCTGCACACCGTGGATTGCGACTACCTCGGCGCCGAATTCGCATGCGCCTACCTTCGGGTCTCGGGCGGCGAGGCCGCGGTCATCGAGACGAACACGTCCCACGCGGCGCCGAAGATCCTCGCGGCCCTCGACGCGGCGGGGGTCGCGCGGGAGTCTGTGCGCTACGTGGTGATCACCCACATCCACCTCGACCACGCGGGCGGCGCCCACGCGCTGATGCGCGCGCTGCCCCGCGCCACCCTGCTCGCGCACCCCCGGGCCGCACGGCACGCGGTGGACCCGTCGCGCATCGTCGCCGGGGCCACGGCGGTGTACGGCGCGGCGCGCTTCGCGGAACTCTACGGCGAGGTGCTCCCCATCGACGCCGCGCGGGTGCGGGCCATGGACGACGACAGCGAGGTGCCCTTCGGCGCCGGCGCGCTGCGCTTTCTGCACACCCGCGGGCACGCCAACCACCACATGGTGGTGCACGACCCGCAGCGCGACACGGTGTTCACGGGCGACGCCTTCGGGCTGGTGTACCCCGCGCTGCAGCGCGCGGCGCGCTTCATCTTCCCCTCCACGAGCCCCACGGATTTCGACGGCCCCGCGGCCCACGCCTCGGTGGACCGCATCGTGGCGCTGGGCACGGGCAGCGTGTGCCTCACGCACTACGGCGAGCACACACGCCCCGCGGAGCTCGCGCCGTCGCTGCACCGCTGGCTCGACCGCGCCGAGGCGCTGGTGGCGGAGGTGAAATCGTTGGATCCCGCTGCGCGCGAGGGCTTTCTGCGCGAGCAGCTCCGGACCGCGTTCGCCGAGGAGAGCGCGCGGGCGGGGCTCGCGCTGAGCGAGGCGGAGTGGGCGCTGCTGGCGCTGGACATTGACCTCAACGCGCAGGGCCTCGCGGTGGCCGCGGGGCGGTAGCTCAGGCCGGGAGGCCCTCGGCGTTGAAGACCCCCTCGAAGAGCGCGGTGCTCAGGTAGCGCTCGCCCGAGTCGGGCAGCACCACCACGAGGGTCTTGCCCGCGTTCTCGGGGCGCTTCGCCAGCCGCACCGCGACCGCCGTGGCCGCGCCGCACGAGATGCCCGCGAGGATGCCCTCCTCGCGCGCGAGCCGCCGCGCGTACTCGATGGCCTCCTCGTTGGTCACCTGCTCGATGTCGTCGACCACCGAGAGGTCGAGCACGTCGGGCACAAAGCCCGCGCCGATGCCCTGGATCTTGTGCGGCGCCGGCTTCAGCGCCTCGCCCGCGCGGCGCTGCGTGAGCACCGGGCTCGCCGCGGGCTCCACCGCCACCGAGCGCACCGCGAGCCCGCGGGTGTGCTTGAGGTAGCGCGACACGCCCGTGATGGTGCCGCCCGTGCCCACGCCCGAGACGAAGATGTCCACGCGCCCGTCGGTGTCGTCGTAGATCTCCGGGCCCGTGGTGGTCTCGTGGATGGCCGCGTTCGCCGGGTTCTTGAACTGCTGCAACAGCACGTAGCGACCGGGGTCCGACGCGGCGATCTCCTCGGCCTTCGCCACCGCGCCGCTCATCCCCCGGGGGCCCTCGGTGAGCACCAGCTTCGCGCCGTAGACCGTGAGCAGCTTGCGGCGCTCCACGCTCATCGTCGCGGGCATGGTGAGCGTCAGGGGGTAGCCCCGCGCCGCGGCCACGAAGGCCAGCGCGATGCCCGTGTTGCCGCTCGTCGGCTCGATGAGCTCCTTGCCCGGACCGAGCAGCCCGCGCTTCTCGGCGTCCCACACCAGCGCCGCGCCCAGGCGGCACTTCACGGAGTACGCCGGGTTGCGGCCCTCGATCTTGGCCAGCACCGTCGCCGCCGCGCCGTCGGTCACCCGGTTGAGCCGCACCAACGGCGTGCGCCCGATGGAGAGCGCGTTGTCAGCGAACCAGCCTGCCTTCGTGGTCGTCATGTCGAACCTCCTCGCCAGCGACGGACGCACCGTCGTTCTGTCACTCCCGTTCTACCATACTGAAATCGTGACCTCCACCATCGCCCCGCGAGGACCATCCAACGAACGTCCATGGCGGACGTTGACACGCAGCGTTCAGAACAATAGACACGGATTCACCAACGCGGCCGTGACCGGGCCGCCCCCTCGAGGAGCCTTCGCATGAGCCCGTTCGACGCCCCGCTGGACCTCGCCGACGCCGCCTTCGATGCCTTCGACGCGCCGGCGTGGCCGCGCGAGGCGGGGTCGTCCCTGCGCCTGCCCGACGGCCCGCGGGTGACGTCGGCGTGGCTGGCCGAGCACCTGGGGCACGCCGACCTGCGGGTCCTCGACGTGCGCGGCCGCGCGTCTGTGGGGGCGAAGGGCGCGCGGCGCGTGGGGCTCGACGAGGACTACCGCGCGGGGCACATCCCCGGGGCGCGCTTTCTCGACTGGTCGCGGTGCCTGATCCCCGCGGTGCTGGCGCGGTCCGACACCCCGACCCCCGAGGACCTCCTGCGCGAGCGCCTCGCGAAGCTCGGCGTGGGTCCCGCCCACGCGGTGGTGCTCTACGACGACACCTTCGGGCTCTTCGCCGCCCGCGGCCGCTTCGTGCTGGAGGGCCTCGGGTTCGCCGACGTGCGCGTGCTCGACGGGGGGTGGAGCGCGTGGCGCGCCGAGGGCCGCGCGGTCTCCCACACTCCGCCCGAGGTCACCCCGGTCCCGGCGGTGCGCACGCCGCGCCGCGCCGAGGCCGTGGCCACCGACGACGACGTGGCGCGCGCGCTCGCCCGGGGCTGGGTCATCGACGCCCGGCTGCCTGCGGCCTACGAGGGGCGCGCGCCCGACGAGGGCCGTCCGGGGCACATCCCTGGCGCCGTGAGCGTGCCCTACCACCGCGTGTGCGGCGGAGACTTCGGGCGCTTCTCGTCGCCCGCGGAGATTCGTCAGGCGCTGCGGCAGGCGACGCTGAACCCCGCGCGGGTGCCCGACGACGTGGTGGTGTACTGCGCCACGGGCGCCGCCGCGGCCGCCGTGCGGGAGGCGCTCTCGCGGGTGGGCATCGGCCACGCGCGGGTCTACGAAGACGGCATCGCGGGCTGGAGCCGCGACCGCACCCGCCCGGTGGTCACCGGGGCGTACTGACCGCGCGTCAGCGCGAGTCGATGATCCGCATCGG
>JBILLI010000041.1:0-21186 GCA_044376155.1 Polyangiales bacterium | reverse complement strand
CGACGCGCCGCGGGCGGCGATGGAGGTAGCATCCGTCGCGAACGGAGACCGCGAACATGAGTGCGTTGGTGGTGATCGGCGCCCAATGGGGCGATGAGGGCAAGGGGAAGATCGTCGACCTCATCAGCGCCCAGGCTGACCTGGTGGTGCGCTACGCGGGCGGCGCCAACGCGGGGCACACCCTGCGCGTGGGCGACACGAAGATCGTCACCCACCTGCTCCCCTCGGGCGTGATGCACCCCTCGGTGCGGTGCGCGCTCGGCGCGGGGATGGTCCTCGCGCTCGACGTGCTCGTGCGCGAGATGGACGCCATCGAGACCCGCGGGCTCTCCATGCGCGACCGGCTCATGGTGAGCCCCCTCGCCCACGTGACCTTCCCCTTTCAGGCCGCCATCGACCGCGCGTCGAACCTCGGCCCCCGCGCCATCGGCACCACCGGCCGCGGCATCGGACCCACCTACAGCGACAAGGCCGCCCGCGTCGGCGTGCGCCTCGGCGACCTCTGCGACCCCGCCCGCGCCACCCACGCCGTGAGCGGACTCGTCGAGGTCTGGGCCGAACGCGCCCGCCACGCCGGCGCCGAAGCCCCCACCCTCGAAGCCGCCCTCGCCTGGGCCGAACCCCTCGTCGCCCGGGTGCGTCCGCTCCTCGGCGATGTCTCCCGCGCGGTGAACGCCGCCCTCGACCAGAAGCAGCGCGTGGTCCTCGAAGGCGCGCAGGGCACCCTGCTCGACCTCGACCACGGGACCTATCCCTTCGTGACCAGCTCCAGCACCGTCGCGGGCGGAGCGTGCACCGGCGTCGGTTTGGGCCCCACCCGCATCGGCGCGGTGGTCGGGATCACCAAGGCCTACTGCACCCGCGTCGGCAACGGCGCGTTCCCCTCGGAGCTCCACGGCCCCGAAGGGGAGCGGCTGCGCGAGATCGGCGAGGAGTTCGGCGCGACAACCGGGCGCCCGCGCCGCTGCGGGTGGCTCGACATCCCCGCCCTGCGCTACGCCGCGCGGGTCAACGGGCTCACCTCCCTCGTGGTCACCAAGATCGACGTGCTCGGCGACCTCGGAGAGATCCCCGTGTGCGTGGGCTACACCGTCGACGGCGCGTTCACCGACGAGCTCCCCATCGAAGAACTCGACCGCGCGCTGCCCGTGTACGAGCGCCGGGAGGGGTGGTCCGCGGGTGTGTCCACCGCGCGGCGCGACGAGGACCTCCCCGACAGCGTGCGCCGCTACCTCGGCGACATCGAGGCCCGCGTGAAGGTCCCCGTGGCCATCGCGTCGGTGGGCGCCGACCGCGACGCCACCATCGTGCGCGGTGAGGTCTTTCCGCGATGATCGACCGCGGCGCACTGATCGTGTTGCGCGGGAGCACCGCCTACCGCGGCACCTGGCGCCCCGCCCTCGACGCCCACCCCCGCGCGAAGGAAGCCGCCCTCCGCCCCGTGGTGCACGAGTACCGCGAGGCCCTGCTCGACGGCGAAGGGGTGCTCGAAGACCTCGACCTCGCCAACGACCTCCTGCAGCGCACCCGCGACGCGGGGATCACCGACCTCGAGCTGATCATCTTCGAGGTCCCGCAGCCCACCCCCGCGGGCGCGCTCCCCCTCGCGGTGGAGCCCCCCGCCGAGGGCTTCTCCCTCGCCGGCTGGGACGTCATCGAGCTCATCGAGCCCTTCTGCTCCGCCCTCCGCGACGCGCCGGAGCCCCTGCGCTGCAACGACTTCGGACTGCTCGCCGACCGCGCGAGCGCCGAGTCCCTCGCCCGCGCGCACAACGCCACGGCGCCCGACGACGAGGTCGTGGCCGCGCGCATCTGGCGCCCCGACGCCTGAGCTACTCGGCCTTGTCGGCCTCGCGCCGCGCGAGGATGTACTTGTAGAACAGCCCAAACACGAAGGGGATGTCGCGCGGCCGACGACGCGCGTCGGTCGGGTCTTCGAGCGCGTCGGCGACCACCCGCGCCATGTGCGCCGACGACACCCGCCGCGAGGCGCCGAGGACCACCGCGGCGTCGCGCAGCGCGAGGGCGAGGCGGCGGCGCTCGCGGTCGTCGTAGAAGAGGTCCACGCCGTCGGCGAAGAGCGCGCGGGTGGCCTCGTCGGTGTCGGCCCCCTCGGGGATCTCCGCGCGCCCTGCGAGGCCTCGGGCCACGGCGTCGACCGCGCGTCCCGAGGGCAGCCAGCGCGAGACCTCGGGCTCGCCATGCAAGCGCAGCGAGTCTTCGAGCATCGCCGTCACGTCCCCCACCGCGGGCCACGCCGACGTGGGATGGGCAGCGCCCGGAGCGATGGTGGGGAGCGAGGCGAGGGCGGCCTCGTCCTTCTCCGAGAGCGCGCCGCCACGGGCGCGGTGCTCGTCGATGACCTCGGCGATGCGCGAGGCGACGTAGGGGCCCGCCATGGGGATGGGCTTCGCGTGGAGCTTCTTCGCGAGGGCCTCGAACTCCGCGCGCAGCGCCTTGCGCGAGGTCTCTCCGCGGGCGACGTCCTCGACGCCCTTGTCGCTCGCGAAGACCCGTACGATGTCCAGCGCCCCCGAGGGCTTCACCGCGGCGTGCACCAGAAAGGTGCCCACCCCGTACGCGGGCGACGTGATGAACGAGGGCTCTCCAGGGACCTCGATGCGCAGCGCGACCTCGCTCACGGCAGCACCGCCACGGCGTCGATCTCGACCCGCACATCCCGCGGCAGGCGCGAGACCTCCACCGTCGCGCGGGCGGGCGGCGTCCCCGTGAAGCTCTGCCCGTAGACCTCGTTCACCGCGCCGAAGTCGTTCATGTCCTTGAGAAAGATCGTGCAGCGCACCACGCGGTCCATGGAGCAGCCCGCGGCGGCGAGCACGGCCTTGAGGTTCTCCATCACCCGCGCGGTCTGCGCGCGCACGTCGCCCTCGACGATGGTCATGGTCGCGGGGTCGAGCGGGATCTGCCCGGAGCAGAACACGAACCCGTTGGCGACAATGGCCTGCGAGTAGGGGCCGATGGCCTTCGGGGCGAGGTCGGTGGAGATCGCGCGGGCGGTGCTGGGATCGCTCATGGCCCCATCGGTCTCGCACACCGCGCGCGCGGCGCGCAAGGGTCGCTCAGCGACGCACGGGCGCGGCCAGCGGGAGCACCACGCGGAGCTCGGCCCGCGCGGCGAGGCTGTTGGGCACCGTCGTGCGGGTCTCCATCCGCCCGGGCAGACGCAGCACCAGCTGCCGCGGGTGCGAGGCGAGCTGCACACGAACGACCGGGAGCTCCAGGGGCGTGCGCCCGATCTCCACGCCGTCTTCGAACACCCGCGCGCCGCTCGGATCACTCACCAGCCGCAGGATGAACACCCCCGACCGCGCAGGGTCCGCCCCGCCCTGAGCCTCGCGAATCGCGGCCTGGATCCAGTCGCGCTGCGCGTACACCAGCAGCCCCACCCCGGCCAGCAGCCCCACCAGGATCAGCCACCCCAGGGCGTTCTCCGCACGTCGCCGCGAGCGCTGCCGCGCGCGGTCGGCCTCCTGCGCGGCGACGATGTCCTGCGGCACGGGCTCGAAGCCCACGGACATCGGCGGAAAGTTCCCCTGCGGCGCGGGCGGAGGGGTCCACGCGGGCTCGGGCGGAGGGGTCCACGTAGGCGCGGGCGGAGGGGTCCACGCGGGCTCGGGCGGAGGGGCCTCTTGCACGAAGCTCGGCATCGACACCCGCGGCGCAGCGGGCGCGAGGGCGGTGGGGACCTGCATCGCGAAGCCCAGCGCCACGAGCTCCTCGCGCGAGGTCTGCACGGTGTCGTTCTCGTCGCCCTCGTCGGAGTTCGTGGCCACGTCCCAGTCGCCGTTGCCGTCGCTGCCGCCGGTGGCGATGGGCGCGTCGCGCAGGGTCTTGATCTCCGCCGAGACCGCCGTGTCGGCGGCGAGGGCATTGAGGTCGTAGACCGACAGCGAGGGCGCGAGGGTGATGGCCGAGCCCGGTCGGTAGGCGCCCTGCGTGGAGAGGTGCAGCGGCACGGCGTCGGTGACGTTTTCGCCCACCACGAAGCGCCGCACGGCCACGCGGTTCTCCTCGACGATGCTGCCGAAGTGCTCGCGCATCACGTCGGCCACGTCGGCCCGCGAGGGCGCGCCGAACTCATCGCGGAGCACCGACTCCAGCGCGCGGCGGAGGTGCTCGGCGTCGGGGTAGCGCTGGTCCCGGTCGCGCGCGAGGGCGCCGGCGATGACCGCGTCGAGGGAGGCGGGCGCGTCGGGGCGGTAGCGCGAGAGGGAGGGCACGTCGGCGGAGATGATGTTGCGGTACGTCGCCGCGTCGTTGGCGCCCTTGAAGAGACGGCGCCCGGTGCACATCTCCCAGAGCACGACGCCGAGGGCCCAGAGGTCCACGCGGCGGTCGACCGGGTCGGGGTAGAACTGCTCCGGGGCCATGTACGAGAGCTTGCCCTTGAGGGTGCCGGTGCGCGTGGCCTCGTCTTGCATCGCGGCCTTGGCGATGCCGAAATCGAGCACCTTTGCGACGCCGTCGACGGTCACGAAGATGTTCGACGGGGTGACGTCACGGTGCACCACGCGGAGCGGGGAGCCGTCGTAGTCGCGGAGCTCGTGGGCGTGGTGGAGCCCTTCGAGGATGTCGCAGAGCACCCGCAGCAGAAAGGGCAGAGGGATGGGCGTGTCGCCGCCCACGAAGTACCGCGCGATGCGGTCGAAGGAGAGCCCTTCGAGGTACTCCATCGCGAGGAAGTACACCCCGTCGACCTCGCCCACCTCGCTCGTGGCCACCACGTTGGGGTGGCTCAGCCGCGCGGCGAGGCGAGCCTCGTCGAGGAACATCCGCACGAAGTGGGCGTCGGAGGCGAGCTGCGCGTGCATGCGCTTGAGCACCACGAGCTTCTGAAACCCGTGGTCCCCACGAAACATCGCAAGGAGGACCTCTGCCATGCCGCCGCTGCCCAGCCGCGCGAGCACGGTGTAGCGGCCGAACTGCACGGGTCCGTTGAGCTCTTGCGATGGCGCGTCGGTCGGCGGCACCAGACGGGCACTCCACGTCATCGCCCCGCGTGCGTCAAGCGTCAGCGGTCGTGCAGGTCGCCCAGGGCGAGGTCGGTGAAGTCGCCGCGCGCCGCGTCCCACACGCGCGCTGAGGTGGCGATGAGGTGTCCGGCATCGTCGAGGTCGTAGACGTTGTAGGCCGCGCCACGGTCGGGATCATGGTGCTCCAACGATGCGCTGGTGGCGCCCAGCACGTGGATCGTCGCCCCGTCCCGGGTCACCGTGCGCTGACCGCGACGGTGCAGGTGGCCGTGCAGCGAGAGGGTCTCGGGGCGCGAGAGCAGCGTGTCGCGCAGCGCGTCGGCGTCGCTCAACCCCCGCATCACCCGGCGCAGCGCCGACACCGGATTCAGCACCGGGTGGTGCGCCAGTACCACCGGCGTCAGGTCGCGCAGGGCCGGGTCGGCGAGGGCCGCCGCGAGGGCGTCGCGCTGGGAGTCTCCGAGGTAGCCCGAGGCGATCAGCGGCAGGCGCGACACCGCGGTGGAGAGCCCTACGATGAGGGCCGGACCGCGCACCCGAAAGAAGGGAAAGGGGCCCGAGGGATGCACCCCCGCACGCTCCAGACCGCGGTCGGAGCGGGCGAAGACATCGAAGTACTTCATGAAGCGTGACGCGCGTTGTGCGCCGCGGGTGTAGAGGTCGTGGTTGCCCGGGACCACGGACACGTCGTCGGGAGAGCGTCCAAGGGCCTCGATGACGCGCCGGGCGCGCGCGAATTCGGGCTCCAGCGCGAGGTTCGTGAGGTCCCCGGTGATGGCCACGTGGTCGGGGTGTCGCGCGCGCACGTCGTCGATGATGGCGTCGACGAGGCGCGGTCGGTGCGCGTGACCGCGCTTGAGGCGAAGGTTGACCCAGCCCGTGAAGCGCTTGTTCGCGAAGCGCCAGGGAGACACCCCGTCGAGGTCGAGCAGGTGCGGGTCCGAGAGGTGGACGATGCGCATCGCGGGGAGTCGTAGCACCGCGCGTTGACAGCCGTCGCGGGACCGTGGATGGAATCCCCCGCGACCGCGACGCGCTCCGCGCCGCAGGGAGGTACGAGAGGCTCATGGACAAGGTCTTTCCCGACGCCGACACGGCGTGCGCGGACATCCCCGACGGCGCCAAGGTCCTCGCCGGGGGCTTCGGGCTCTGCGGCATCCCCGAGAACTGCGTCGCCGCGCTGCGCCGCAAGGGCACCCGCGACCTCTGGGTGGTGAGCAACAACTGCGGCGTCGACGACTGGGGCCTGGGATTGCTCCTGGGCAACCGCCAGATCCGCAAGATGACCTCGAGCTACGTCGGCGAGAACAAGGAGTTCGAGCGGCAGTTCCTCACGGGGGAGCTCGAGGTCGAGCTCGTGCCCCAGGGCACCCTCGCCGAGCGCCTCCGCGCGGGCGGCTCGGGCATTCCCGCGTTCTTCACCCCCGCGGGCGTCGGCACGCAGATCGCCGAGGGCGGACTCCCCATGGTCTACAACCCCGACGGCAGCGTGAAGACCGCCAGCGAGCCCCGCGAGGTGCGCAGCTTCGACGGCCGCGACTACGTGATGGAGCGCGCCATCACGGGCGATTTCGCGATCATCAAGGCGTGGAAGGGCGACCGCCACGGGAACCTCTTGTTCCGCGCGAGCTCGCGCAACTTCAACCCCCTCTGCGGCATGGCCGCGAAGGTCACCATCGCCGAGGTCGAAGAGATCGTGGCCCCGGGCGAGATCGACCCCGACCACGTGCACCTCCCGGGAGTGTTCGTGCAGCGGGTGGTGCAGGGCGTCGGGTACCAGAAGCGCATCGAGCGCCGCACCGTGCAGAAGTGATGGGGGACAGCTGAGATGCTCACACGAGACGAGATCGCCCGCCGCGCCGCGCGAGAGCTCCGCGACGGCTTCTATGTGAACCTCGGCATCGGCATGCCCACGCTGGTGCCCAACTTCGTCGCCCCGGGCGTCGAGGTCGTGCTGCAGAGCGAGAACGGGGTGCTCGGCGTGGGCCCCTATCCCACCGCCGACCGCGTCGACCCGGACCTCATCAACGCCGGCAAGGAGACCATCACGGTCCGCCCCGGCGCGAGCTACTTCGACAGCGCGCAGAGCTTCGCGATGATCCGCGGGGGGCACATTGACCTCGCGATCCTCGGGGCGATGCAGGTGAGCGAGAAGGGAGACCTCGCGAACTGGATGATCCCCGGCAAGATGGTCAAGGGCATGGGCGGTGCCATGGACCTCGTGCACGGCGCCCGCCGCGTCGTCGTGATGATGGAGCACAACGCCAAAGACGGAACGCCCAAGATCGTGCGCGCGTGTGACCTCCCGCTCACCGGCCGCGGGGTGGTCCACCGGATCATCACCGACATCGCCGTGATCGACGTGACCCCCGATTCGCTGCTGCTCCGCGAGGTCGCGAAGGGCGTGAGCGCGCGCGAGGTGCAGGAGAAGACCGCCGCGCCCCTGCGGGTGTCGTCCGAGCTCTGCGAGATCGAGTTCGAGTGACCCGCCTCGTGCGCGCGACGCTGCCGCTGCTCCTCGCGGCGTGCCCCGCGCGCGCGCCCCTGCGCCCCGATCCCGTGAACCTCTCGGCGCCCGCGACGCCGCCGCGGCCCTGCGGGGGGACCGCCGTGCACACCGACGGTCACGCGCTCACCCTGCGCGACGATGGCGCCGTGCTCGCGGGTGAGCGGGTGCTCCTGCGCGTCGAGGCCGACGCCATCACCGACGGTCACGGGCGACGCCTGGCCACCCGCGACGCCCGCTCGGCGCGCCTCGTCGACGGCGACCGCGCGCTCTCCCTCGACGACACCAGCGTGCGCCGCGACGACGGCCTGCGCGCACAGGTCGACCCGAGCACCGGCGCGCTGTCGGTGACCAACCCCGCGGGCGAGTCCGCGCGGGCGCCCTGGACCCTGCAGTGCGCGCGGGGCGCGTGGTCCCTCGGGGTGCTCGCGCTGCTGATGCATGATGGCCTTGAACGTGCACAACCCACGGCGACACCATGAGAGCAGCCCCGGTGATGCGAACGAAGCCTGTGTCCTCTGTGCCCCTGCGGCTCACCCTCGGCGCCCTGCTGTGCGCCGCGTTCACGCTCGCGCTGAGCGCCTGCGGCGCGCGCACGGGCCTCAAGGGTGACGACCTCCGCGACGCGGCGGTGGGGGACGCGCCCAGGGTCGATCGCCCGATCCCGATCGACGTGCCGGGACGTGATCAGGTCACCGCGGTGTGCCCGCCCTCCGCGCGCGCGGTGGTCACCCAGACCGTGCCCCTGCAGGGCGCGGGGCGAAGCGCGCAGGGACGTGCGCTGCGCTACCTCTGGGCCATCGACGCGGCCCCGGGGCCCACGAGTCTCAGCCCCCTCGACCGCGCCGCGACGAGCCTCCCGCTCACCGCCGCGGGCGACCACCGGGTGCGCCTCACGGTGTCCAACGACCAGGGCGTGTCCGACACCTGTGTCACGGTGGTCGTGGCCGACCCCGCCATCGATCTCCGCTGCCCCAACGACCGCTCGGTGTTCGTCTCCGACACCGCCAACCTCCTCGCCACCGCGACCTCGCGGCTCAATCGCGCGGTGACGGTGGCGTGGTCCGTGCGCAGCCGCCCGGCGGGCTCGGGGGCGGCGCCGATCCCCGCGAACACCCTGAGCACCGCGCTGCGCACCGACCAGATCGGTGACTACGACCTCGTGCTCACCGCGCGCGACAGCGGCGGGCTCACCGAGAGCTGCACCACCCGCGTACAAGCCGACCCCGACGTGGTGGTCACCTGCCCCGACGACGTGTCCTCGCGTCCCTTCACCACCACCACCCTCTCCGGCCGCGCGGTGTCGCGACTCGGCCGACCGCTCACCTACGCCTGGACCATCGAGCGCGCGCCCACCACCTCCACCGCGCGGCTCAGCCCCACGAACCAGACCGCCTCGCGCTTCACCTTCGACGTGGCCGGCGACTGGACCTACCGCTTTCGCGCGACCAACGACCGAGGCAACAGCGCGAGCTGCACGGTGCGCGCGCTCAGCGCCTCCACCGAGGCCATTCGCGTCGAGCTCGTCTGGAACCTCGACCGCTCGTGCCGGAGCTGCAACGCCGAGGGCGGCGGCATCGACATCGACCTGCACCTCGCCGACGACCTGCGCGCCAACGGTCGCTGGGGACCCAACGCCCCCGCCGACGCGATCTGCTACTACGCCAACTGCGTGTGCGAGCAGGGCCGGGGGTCGCTCTGCCCGAGCGGCGCGCAGGAGTGGTCCCCCCCCGGGGCGCCGAACAACCCGCAGCTCGACATCGACCACATCCGCGACCTGCCCGGCCCCGAGAACATCAACGTCCTCGAGGCGGCGCCCGGCGCGCGCTTCGCGGTGGGCGTGCACTACTTCTCGGGCAGCGAGCCCACGGCCTCCCTCGTGCGGATCTACTGCGGCGGTGCGCTGGTGTTCCAGAGCGAGCCCGTGACCCTCGCGGGCAACGCGGGCTCGTCTGACAACCCCGTGTGGCGCGTGGGGGTGATCAACGTGGGCGGCGACGGTCGCTCGTGCACCTTTACCCGCTGCGGCAGCGCGGGGAACCTGAGCGCCTGCATCCGCGCGCAGTCGAACTGGTAGCCGCACGCGCGTTCGGCTGCGCTACACTTCCACGACGCGGCGCCCCTCCGAGGCAGCGCCCCCCAACGCCATGACCGACCCCACTCCCCCCGTATCTCCGCGACCCGCGATGGAGGTCGTGGCCCTGCGCCTCGCCTGCCTCGTCGGCCTCGCGGTCTCGGCGATGCTCCTCGTGGACTACATTCGACCGCCGGTGTTCTGCGCCGACCACGGCAGCGGCTGCAGCGTCGTGCGCAGCAGCGTGTTCGGGCGCCCCTTCGGCGTCCCCCTGCCGCTCCCGGGCCTCGCGTTCTTCGCCGCGCTCTTCGGACTCTCCCTGACCAACGCCCCCCGGGCGTCGCTGGGCCTCCGCGCCGGGGGCGCCCTGGGCGTGTTCGCGGGCGGGAGCTTTCTGCTCATTCAGCACTTCGTGATCCACGCGTGGTGTCAGTTCTGCGTCGTCGTCGACCTCTCGGCCATCGTCGCCGGCGCACTCGCGATCGCCCTGGCGCGCAGCGAGATCGAACCCACGCCGCGCCCCCTTCGCTGGTCGCTCCTCGCGGCCGGGGCAGGCCTCGCGCCGCTGGTGTTCGGCCTCAGCCAGCCCGGGCCCGCACCGGGTCAGCCCGCGCCGCTGGTGAACAACCGCGTGCCCGATTCCATCCTCGCCGAGCAGCGCGAGGGCGTGGCCACCATCGTCGAGTTCGTCGACTTCGAGTGCCCCTTCTGTCGTCGTCAGCAAGAGGCCGTGGCGCAGGTGGTGGCGAGCTACGGCCCGCGCGTGCGGGTGGTGCGCAAGAACGTGCCGCTGTCGTTCCACACGCACGCCCGCGACGCCGCGCGGGCCGCGTGCTGCGCCGAGGAGCAGGGCCGCGGAGACGCCGTGTCCGAGGCCCTCTTTCGCGCCGAAGACCTCACGCCCGAGGGCTGCGAGCGCGTCGCGCAGACCGCCGGCGTGGACCTCCAGGCCTACCGCGCCTGCCTCGCCTCGCCCCGCCCCAACGTCGCCCTCGAGCGCGACGACCGCGCGGCCCGCGACGCCGGGGTCTCGGGCCTGCCCACGCTCTGGGTGGGCCGCGAGCAGTTCGTGGGGCTGCAGACCGTCGAGACGCTCCGCGCGAGCATCGACCGCGCGCTGCGCAACAGCCCGCGCCGCGGGACCTGACCATGCGCGCCGCGCTCTGCGTGCTCGTCGCGCTGCTCCCCCTGAGCTGCCGCGGCGCGCGTCGAGGCACGGCCGCGCGTGATGGCGGGGTCGACGATGCCCCCCCCGCCGCGCCGCGCGGCCCCCTGCTGGGCTTCGCGCCCTCGCGCGCCGGCGAAGGATCGCAACCCCGGTGGCGCTACCTCGCGCGCGGCCCGCGGCCCCGTGGGGTGGAGCGCTGGCGATACGACCTCACGCCGCGCGAGCCCTCGGGCGCGCCCGCCACCGACGGCCGCACGGTCTTCATCGCCGCCGCGCGACCGATCGCCGACGGCACCGACGAGGGCGAGGTCTTCGCGTTCGACCTGCTCGACGGGCTTTTGCGCTGGCACACCGCGGTGGGCGGTCTGCACGGGGAGCCCGTGGAATTCTCCGAGGGCGTCGTGCTGGTCGACACCGTGGCGCACTGCGCGACGCGCGAAGACGAGGCGCCCGGCACCCTCGGCCGCACCTGCCGCGACGCGCGGCCCGGCGGCGTCGTGGGCCTCGACGCGACCACCGGCCGCGAGCTCTTTCGCACGACCGCGTCGAGCGGAATGCTCAGCGCGGGGTGGACCGTGCTTCGCACCTCGATGCACCGATGGATGCACGATGGCACGTCGACCCTGCGCGACCTCGCGCTCCCGGGCGGAACCCTCGGCGCGCGGCTGGCGATGCCGGGCACGGTGCTGCAGGCCGCGACGGTGGGTGATGACCTCCTCGCGGTGGTGGACCTCCACCGCACCACCGCGGTGCAGCGACGCACGCCCGGCACCCCCCGCGCGCGGTGGGAGCGCATGGTCCCGTGGCGCGGGAGCTGCGCGCCGGTGCTGGTCGGGCCGTTGATGGTGCTCCCGGGCTTCGCCGCGCGGGGCCTCGCGGGCGCGCCGCGGGCGCTCTCCACCCTCGACGGGGCCGACCGCTGGGCCGCCACACCACCGCCCGAGACCGTGCAGACCTGCGCCGCCACCGAGGAGGGTGTGCTGTGGCAGGTCCGCGACAACACCTTGCAGGGCAACACGCTCTTCGACGGGCGGTCGCGCAGCCCGCGGGCGCTCCCGGCGGCGCCGACGAGCGACGTGTCGGCCCTCCTCGACGGGGTGTTCTACCTCTCACAGCCGCGGGCGCTGCTGGGCGTCGAGGTGAGCACCGGGGGCACCTCGGTGCAGCTCCGCACCGACGCCCGGGCGGTGGCGGGGGTGATCCTCTGGGCCGGGCGGGGCGTGGTGGTGACCCGCGAACCGGGGCTCGTGCTCGGCTTCGATTGACGCTGCGGGGCGCGGTCCGCGACGATGGGCCGCATGAGTGACACACAGCTCCGACGGGGCGCGCGGGACCTGGGCGACAGCGTCGAGTTCGTGCTCTGGGCGCCCTCGTACGGCGACATCGAGATCGAGCGGGTGGTCGTGCGCAGCAATGAGTTCGCCACGCGCTCGATGTGCGACGCGTGGCTCGCGCCCGACGGCGAGCACTGGATCGCCCGCGCGCCCGTGGTGGGCCCGCACGTGCTCTACGACTTTCAGGTCGAGGCGCGGCAGCGGTCCACGGGGAGGAGGTACTCCCGGGTGATGTCCGACCCCTACGCGCGCGAGGTGCACCGGGACTTTCACTCCGTGGTGCGCACCGGCCCGCAGCGCCGGCCCGCGCCCTTCAAGCGCCCGGCCCTGCGCGACCTGCTGGTGTACGAGCTCCACGTCTACAACTTCACCGCCGAGGACCCGAAGGTGCGCGGCACCGTGCGCGGCACCTACGCCGGGGTCATCGAGAAGATCCCCTACCTTGAGGACCTCGGGGTGAACGCCATCGAGCTCATGCCCGTGTTCGACTACTCCGACCCGTGGCAGGTCGGGGTGCGCTGGAACTACATCACCGCGTGCCACCTCTGCGCCCCGCACCGGGGCTACGCCAGCGGCGGCGGGGACGTGCGCGAGGAGTTCCTCGCGCTCGTCGACGCCTGCCACGACCGCGGCATCGCGGTGATCATCGACGCGGTGTTCAACCAGGTCTCGCGGCGCTTCTCCTACGCGCGGCTGTACGACCCCGACCACGACCCGCGACGCCCCGTGGACTGCAGCAGCAACCCCATCCTCGGGAACTTCGCCGGCACCGACCCCAACCCCGGCAGCGAGCCCTACCGCGACAAGGACTGGGGCGGCGCCGACCTCGACTACACCCGCCCCGGCGCCCAGCGCTTCGTCGAAGACGTGATGGACGTGTGGTTCCACGAGCTCGGGGTCGACGGCATGCGCTTCGACCACACCCTGGGCTTCTACCGCTGGAAGGACCAGTCCCTCGGCGCGGGCGCCGTGGCCGAGGCCGCGCGGCGCATCGGCGGCGACGACTGCTACCGCGTCGCGGAGCACTTCAGCAACGACCAGAACGAGCTCGAGCTGCTGCGCGACAGCGCGTTCAACTCGCAGTGGGCCAAGGGCTTCTACTACGCCTGCGACGACGCGATGCAGGGCCGCGGCCTCGCCCACCTCGAGCACCGCATGGACCCGCGCCGCCAGGGCTTCCCCGACGACAAGCCCCCCACGGTGTTCCTCGACAACCACGACGACGAGCGCCTGGTGAACCGCGGCGGGCGCCCCTGGTGGCGCATGCAGCCGCCCATCATCGCCCTGCTCACCCACCCCGGCGTCCCCATGCTCTACATGGGCTCGGAGTACGCCGAAGACGACCACACCCGCTTCGAGACGGGGCTCCCCCGCGAGCTCAACCCCCTCGACTGGGACAACCCCGAAGGCGCCGCCCCCCTCCAGCGATTGCACCGCGCGCTGGGCTTTCTGCGCCGTCGCGCGGCCGTGCTGCGCACCCCGGCCTTCACCCCGATCTGGCGCTACGAGGGCGAGCGGGTGCTGATCTACGGCCGCGGCGAGCCCGAGCCCACGTGCATCGTGGCGCTGAACTTCCATGACACCCCGCAGTCGGTGCGGGTGCCCGTGCCCGCGAGCAACGGGGTGTGGCACGAGTTCCTCTTCAACCTCAGCTTCGAGAGCCGCGACGGCGCCATGCGGTACCGCGACGGACACGGCAACGAGTGGGACCGGATCCTCATCCCCGGCAACTACGCGCACCTGTATTTCCGCGAGAAGTTCTGGACCGACGAGGAGTGGACCCGCCTCCTCGCCCGGGACCGCACGTCGATGATCCCCTGACCGCGATCTTTCGCCGCGCGGGGTGTGGTGCTACGCAGCCCGCACCATGGCACACGTCACCGTCCTGGGCGCCGGCCTCGTCGCCGGACCCGTCGTTCGTCACATCCTCGAGTCGTCTGAGCACACCGTGGCCGTCGCCGCCCGCAACGTCGAGCGCGCGAAGGCCCTGGTGAACGGCCACCCCCGGGGCCGCGCGGTGTCGTTCGACATCTCCGACCCCGCCGCCCTCGACCGCATCGTCGCCGAGAGCGACGTGGTGGTCTCGATGCTCCCCTGGACCCACCACGTCACCGTGGCCGACCGCTGCATCGCCCACAAGAAGCACCTGGTCACCACCAGCTACGTCTCCCCCGCCATGAAGGAGCGCCACGACGCCGCGCGCGACGCGGGCGTGGTGATCCTCATGGAGCTCGGGCTCGACCCGGGCATCGACCACATGTCGGCGATGAAGATCATCCACGGCGTGCGCGCGAAGGGCGGCAAGGTCACGGGCTTTCGCTCGTACTGCGGCGGCCTCCCGGCCCCCGAGGCCAACGACAACCCCTTCGGATACAAGTTCTCCTGGTCGCCCCGCGGGGTGGTGCTCGCCGCGCGCAACGCCGCGAAGTTCCTCCGCGACGGCGCGGTGGTGGAGATCCCCGGGCCGGAGCTCTTCGCGAAGCCCGAGATCGTGACCGTCGAGGGCGCGGGCAGCTTCGAGGGCTACCCCAACCGCGACTCGCTCTCGTACATCGCGACCTACGGTCTCGACGGCGTGAAGAGCATGTTCCGCGGCACCCTCCGCAACCTCACGCACTGCGAGACGTGGAAGGCCATGGCCGACCTCGGGCTCTACGACGACGCCGCGCGGCGCTTTCCCGCGGGCACCTTTCGCGACGTGATGGCCTCGCTGGTGGGCGTGAGCGCCGACGACGACGTCGAGGGCGCAGTGGCCGCGAAGGCGCACGTCGCCGCGAACTCCCTGCCCATCCAGAAGCTCACCTGGCTCGGGATGTTCGAGCGCGCCGCCCTCCCCGAGGAGAGCATCTCGCCCCTCGACGCGCTCGTCGCTCGCATGGTCGAGAAGCTTCAGTACAAGTCCGGCGAGCGCGACATGATCGTGCTGCAGCACGAGTTCGTGGCCGAGTACGGCGACCGCACGGAGCACATCCGCTCGACGCTGGTCGACTTCGGGGTGCCCAACGGCGAGACCAGCATGTCGCGCACCGTCGGCCTGCCCGCGGCCATCGGCGTGCTGCGCGTGCTCGACGGCACGATCAACACCCCCGGCGTGGTCGTGCCCGTGGCGCCGACCGTGTACGAGCCCATCCTCGCCGAGCTCGAGTCCCTCGGCATTCGCTTCCGCGAAGAGGTCACCGTCGCCTGACGGTCACAGCCCCGGCACGAGCCCTGGCGCCGCCGCCGGGGCCGCCTCCCGCCCCATGATGGTCGAGGGATCCCCCATCACCGTCGCCCCGCCGTACAGCCCCACCCCGAAGCGATTGTCGGCGCCGCGGTTGCTCTGCAGCGTCACCGCGCCCGCGTTCACCAGCACACCGAAGGCCGCCGAGCGTACGATCGCGTTGTCGCGCAGCGAGATCGATCCGCTCACGGCGTTCATGTGCACCCCGTCGGCGAGCTGCACGGTGACGGTGCCGCCGCGGAGCGTGCCGGCGAGGGTGTCGGCGATGCCGTTGCACTGCACCACGCCCATGGCCGCGCCGGGGGTGGCGACGATGCCCCCGAAGCGGTTCTCGACGAAGAGCGACTCGCCGATCACCGTGGCCTCGGCGCGGTTGCCGATGATCACACCCCCCACGGCGTTGCGGGCGAAGACCGCGCCGCGCACCGAGACCCGGGCGCGCGTGCCCTGGGCGAGGAGGCCCACGCGACCGTTGCCGAGCAGCGCGCTGCCGAAGCCACGAACCGCCGCGGTGACGAGCTCGGGGTCAAGGCTGACGTCGGCCTCGGGACCGACGAAGAGTCCGTCGCCCGCCTCGCCGCCCTCGATGGTGGCGAGCGCGGTGTCGGCCAGGGTGCTGCGGCGCACCTCGACGCGACGCGCGCCCGAGACGTAGAGCGCCGCCACGCCGTTGGCCTGCGCGCAGAGCTGGTCGATGCAGTCCACGGAGCCGGGGGCGGCGTCACCGCAGCGGGCCACGCCCCCGGTGGTGTTGGGGTCACCGAGGAGCACCACCCCGTGCCGCGCATGGCCCGCGACGAGCCCGCGGTCGAGGCGAACGTGGGCGCCCTCAACGCGAATCCCCTGCCCCGCGCCGTCGCGCACGACGAAGTCCGTGAGCGCGAGGCTGGCGTTGGCGGTGCCCCACACCCCGTAGCGCGCGCTCCGGCGCACGGTGAAGCGCTCGGCGTCGAGGGTGCCGCCCGCGGCCTCGAGGCCGATGTCGGCGTCGTCGACCGTGACATCGCGCATCCAGAGCGCGCCGCCGCGCACCGCGAGGGCCACGTCGCCCTCCGTGCTCCGTCCAGGCGGGTAGCGCAGGGAGATCGCCGTCAGCGCGACCCGCGCAGGCGCGGTCACCACCAGGCCCGAACCGCCGCGCGCGAGCACCAGCGCCGTCGCCCCGCCGACGATGGACAGGTCTCGCGAGAGGGTGATCGCGGCATCGACCGGGTGCTCCCCGCGAGAGAGCACCACCGTGCGGGCCGCGGGGCTCCACGCGACGGCCTCGGCGAGCGTGCGCAGGGGACGATCCTGCGAGCCATCGCCGCCGGCTGGAGCGTCAGGAGCGACGTACAGCACCGGGGGCTTGAGCGCAGGCATCGAGGGCCAACGCGGTCCGCCCGTGAACTCCCTCGCGCCCAGCGCCGCGCATCGCGTCGCGTCGATGTCGTCGCCCGTGCGGAGCGGCACCTCGCCCGCCCTCTCGCACCGCGGCACCTCCCGCGGGACATGCTCCAACCCGCGCACGATCACCGCGGCTGCATCGGCGCGCACGACGACAAGATCCGCGGCCGCGGCGTCCGCCAACGGCGACGCGCCCGGGGATCCACACCCGATCACGCCCGCCCCCAGCAGGCCCGCCGCCCCCGCCAGAACCCGCATCGACATCCGGCTGCATCGTAACCGTCGGCGACGGTCCGCGAAGAGGAGATCCGAACATTGTTCAACCCGCCACGCCGGTGAGCGGGGCGGTGTGTCACCCTCGGGCACCTCCCCCTGGGGACTGCGCGCCGGGCTCCGCCCTCAATGGTCGTGCGCGGTCGACGCGCGGATCAATCCGGCGACACGGGCAGCCGCAGCGACGGCAGGGTGTCATCAACGCACGCCTCGTCGCGCGCGTTGCCCTCGACCCTCACCGACGTGAGCTCCACGCGGCCGCCCGCGACGCTGTTCCGCAGCGCCGCGCAGCGGGTATTCCCCGTCACCACGCCGCCGCGCAGCGAGAGCTGCCCCAGCGACACCAGCGCGCTCTCGGTGGAGTTCTCCCCCTCGAAGATCCCGCTCTGAATCTGCATCGAGCAGCCCGGCGCGGTGAACGCACCAAAGGCCGCGGCGCTGGCGGGCTGCAGCAGCCGGGTCTCGGGGTCGAAGAGGATCGGCGCGCGCCGCACCGCGCCCACGAAGACGTCCTCGAGCGCGACGGTCGAAGGGCCGTCCATCGACGCCGGCAGGAAGGGCACGATGAGGGCGGTCTGGCTCCCCATGCGCCGCGCCCAGGTGACCACGGCCTCGCGATCAAAGCCGGCCTCCATCGCGACGAGGGCCGCGCCCTCTTGCTCCGAGACCGAGAGCCGCGCGCCGGTGACCGTCGAGTTCGCGCCGGCGGTGACGGCCGTCGACACCGACGCGGCGCCTCGACGCGACGCCCGCAGCACCACGTCGTGCACCTCGACGCGAGATGCCTCTCGCACCAGCCCCTCGGCGAGCTCCGGGAGCGCGAGGCGCAGCGGGAGTCGCCCGAGGAGCGACTGCGGGAGGTTCACGGCGAGGATCCCCGCCATCCCCGCGCGCTCGATCACTGTGCGCTGCAAGGAGATACGCGCCCCCAACCCCGCCGCCACCCCCACCCCGACGAGGCCCTGCGCGTCGGGCTGCGGGTCGTGGATCCACGCGTCGTCGAGCTCGAGGTCGCCGAGGAGGTACGCGAAGGCGGCCACCTCGTTGCACCGCGAGAGCCGCACGCGCTGCGCCTGCGCGTGGGCCATGCCGTTCACGTCGATGCAGGTGGAGGCGATGCGCGGCGCGGCGTTCGTCCACGAGACGGCGAGGTCGGTGAGGGTGGCGAAGGTCCCCGGCGATTGGACCTCGACGGTGCCGTCGGTGACGCTGAGGCGCGTTGCGCGGAAGCGCGCACCGAACGACGCCCGCACGGAGCAGCGCCGCAGCGAGAGGTCGGTGACGTCGGCCTCGGAGTTCAACACCCAGAGCCCGTGCGCCGCGCCGCGCCCCTCGACCGCGACCCGCGACACCGCGAGGACCGAGTCGCTCTCGGCGTAGATCCCCGCGGCGGCGCTCACCGCGGCGCTGTCCTCGATCCGCGAGGCGCCGACGCGGTCGAGCCTCGCGAGGATCGCGCCCTCCCCCGACACCGCGCAGCGCCGGACCTGCACGCGGCTCTCGCGGGCCTCGACGAGGGCGTTGCCGACGCCATCTCCGCGCACCAGGACCCGGTGCGTCACCTCGGAAAAGTCTCCCTGCGCGCCGCTGCGCAGCAGGGCCATGAGCGCCCCGCGCGAACGAAACGCCACGCGGCGGACCGTGACCCGGGCCGTCTGGTCCACGTCGATGAGGCGGGTGCGTTCGGTCTCGGCAGAGAGGTCCTCGAGCGTGACCGCCGCGTCGACATCGCGCGCGTGCAGCAGCGACGGCGCGGGCGGCTCGGCGAGGGGCACGAGGGTGACGCGGGACGCACAAACCCCGCGCACGGTGATCACACGACGGGGTTCGGCAAACACCGGGTATCGCCCCGCGGCGAGGAGGATCGCGCTCTGATCTGGCGCGCGTCGAAGGGCCTCGGAGAGATCACGCAGGGGCCTCGCGCGAGTACCATCGCCCCCCTCGGCGGCGGCGGCGTCGACCCAGAGCACCCGCGTCGGATCAACCCCCGCGGGCACCTCGGGGAAGGCGCCGTCGGCGCACCGCGCGGTGTCGGTGCACGTGCCATCGGGCAGCGGCGCCGTCCCGGGAGGACAGTCTTCGCGCAGCGTGGGCGCGCAGCCCTGGTCGCGATCTTCGCGCCACCCCGCGGGGCAGGCCCAGGGGGTGAGCGCCGCCGACCGCACGCCACCCGGCAGACACCGCGGGTCCTCCCGACCGAGCGACGGCGCGCAGGCCATGACCGGGGGGACACACGAACGATCCGCGAGTCGGACCCACCCGGATGGACACGTCCCTCGCGCGGGGAGCGCGTCGTCGGGGGCCACGTCCGCGGCGTCTGCATCACCCCCCGCATCCGATCCGACGGCCGAGACGTTCGACGCGCACGCGACCAGCAGGAGCGGTCCAAGCAACCCACGCACGCGCGCAGGTAACCACGTCTGCACGCACCTACGCCACCGGCGGGAACTCCGCGAGCACCAGCTTCACCAGCTCGGCCTGCCGGGTCGTGGCGGTCTTGTGGAACACCCGCTTCAGGTGGGTGCGCGCGGTCTGTACCGTGATCCCGAGCTGCTCCGCGGCGTCGGCGGGGGAGAGCCCGTCGGCCACCGAGAGCGCCAGCCGCGCCTCGGCGGGTGTCAGCGCGAACAGCGAGCGCAGGAGCTCCTCGGCCCGCCGCGCCTGCGACTCGGGGTCGCGCACGAGCACCGTGAGCGACGACGACGCCCCCGACCCGGAGGGCTTCAACGACGACACGAACAGCAGCAGCGGCCGTCGGCCCGTGCGGCGCGGCGCGATGACCACCGCCTCGTGCGCCTCGCCACGGAGGATCGTCGCCACCGCCGCCCCGAGGGACCGCTGCGCGTTGGACTGCGTGCAGCGCAGCACCCCCGCGTCGTCGCACACGCCGTCGCCGCGCTCGACGAGGCCGCGCGCGCTCGCGTTGGCGCGTTGGATCGTCCCGTCGGCCGCGACCGCAAAGGCGGCCACGTCGAGCGAGTCGAGCATCGCCTGGTCGATCTGCGCGGTGCTCCGTTGGCGACGCAGCCGCGCGTACACCTCGGTCGCGCGGCGCAGCGTGGCGGTGACGCGCCGCAGGCGCTCGGTGGCGCCGTCGGCCCAGGCGCCGCCCCTGCGACCGCCCAGCACATGCACCGCCGCCACCAGCGGCGACGTGAGCAGCACCGCGCTGATGCCCTGGAGCGTGCCGTCGTCGCGCAGGTGCTCCCGCGCGAGGGTGGTGCGCGACAGCTCCGAGGCGGTCGCGAGGTGGTGCGACGCCCCCACGAAGCCCGGCGCGAGCTCGGCGAGGGGGCGAAACAAGGGGTGCGACGCGGCCGCGTCGAGGGGATAGACGCGCTCGGTCTCCTCTCCGCCGGCGAGCATCCAACCGACCCCGGGCGACGGCCCCTCCACGAGCGTGATCGCCCCCACCGCCCGCGCGTCGGGGCCCGCCACGAATCGCGCCAGCGCGTGCAGCGCCTCGGACCAACGCGGCGGATCCATCGCCGCGGCGTGCAGCGCCTCGCGCAGCGCCTCTTCGGTCTCGCCGTCGCTCATCCCGACCTCGAAGGTCACCACCGCGCGCCCGAGGGGTCAACGGCGCGGCAGCTCCGGTCGCGGAGCGCCTGCGGCACATCGAAGCGCCGCTCGATGCCGCGGAGGCGCACGGCGCGGGACTCCCCGGCGGTGGCGCCCCCGAGGTGCTCCTCGACCGCACGCTGGTACAGCGCCGCGCGCGCCTCGCAGGGCGCGACGTCGAAGCACGCCACCCGCAGCTCGATCCGCGCGAGGGTCGGCAACACATCGTCGCAGCGCGCCGCGGCCCGCGCGAGCAACGCGTCGACCGCCTCGCCCAACGCGTGCGTCGCGCGCAGGCACGCCGCGAGGGCGGCGTCGCCGTGGGGCGTGTCCTCGGCGAGCAGCGGCCGCACGTCGTCGCGGCGGGGGCGCAGCGTCGGGCCGCGGGACGCGAGCGCGAGGTACAGCCGCTCGACCTGCGCCGCTTCGACGAGCCGACGAAAGTGCAGCGCCTCGGCGCGCGTGAGGGCCTGCGCGAGGTCGGCCTCGGCGGCGTCGAGGTCGCCCAGCATGCGATGGACCGCGCCGCGGTTCTCCAATGCGACCGCGACGGAGCGGTGGTTGCCCACGGCGCGTCCGTGCTCGATGGCGAGCTCGAGGCAATCGAAGGCGTCGGCGAGTCGGCCCAGGGTCGCGAAGGTCGCGCCGCGGTTGACCAGGGTGATGG
>JBILLI010000443.1:0-6375 GCA_044376155.1 Polyangiales bacterium | reverse complement strand
TGCGGCTCGTGGGCGACGGCGCCGAGGTCGCGTCGCGCGAGACGGTCACCTGGCGCGACCCCGTGGGGATCACCCTCGACGCACGGCTCCGCGCCGAGAGCGCCACGGCGACGAACCAGCGCATCGCGCTGCACGTCGTGCCCGCGGGCGACGCGCCGGCGGAGAACCAGGCCGGGCTGCACATCACCTGGGGCCTCGGGGAGCCGTCGCGCGCGGAGCTCGTGGGCGCCGACGGGATGCGTCGAACCCTCGCGACCTGGACCTACACCGCGCCGCACCCGATGACCGTCCCCGCGACGGTGACCTCGCCGCAGGCCGGGGAGGGCGTTGTCCCCGAGCGAATGTTCTGGGACGCCACCGCCGCCCCGGACCACGCCGGCGCCGCGCTGCGCTTTCGCGGCGACGACCTTCGTCTGGTGCTCAGCGAGGTCGGGTTTCAGCTGACGTTGCAGCGCCCCGCGAGCGCCCTCACCACGCCCTACGCGGGTCGCGTCACGCTGCAGACCGCGGGCGAGGGTGAGGACCTGCCGGTGGTGATCCAGGGCTTCTGGTCCGAGGTCGAGCCGGCGGTGATCGCGGCGCTCCCCGCGGGGCCCTGGCGCGTCGTGCTCACGAACGCGCGGGTGGATCCCGCGGCGCCCGTCGGCGACGCCCTCGTCGATGAGGTCCGCGTGGTCGCGCGGTAGGGCAGCGCGCGCCGAAGCGCATTGACGCCGCCGCGGGCTGCGCTGCAATGACGCTCGCGATGCGCGATGAATTTCACCCCGAGCTGCGCGCCGCGGCGCGCTGGTTGCCCCGCGGCGTGGTCCGCGCGTGGCTGATCCCGCTGCTGCAACGTCTGCCCGCGCCGTCGCGTCCGCTGCCCGCGGGCGTCACCGTGACCGAGCGCGCGCTCCCCGGACGCGGCGGCGCGTCGGTGCGCGTCATCGGCGCGCCGTCTGACGGCGTCGCGCGCCCAGCGGTTCTGTGGATCCACGGCGGCGGCTACGTGATGGGCCGCGCGAAGACCGACGACGCGCACTGCGCGCGGCTCGCGAAGCGCCTGCGCGCCACGGTGCTCTCCGTCGACTATCGCCTCGCGCCGGGGCACCCCTTCCCCACGCCGCTCGACGATTGCCTGGCCGCCTACGAGCTGCTGCTCCGCGAGGCGACGTCGCTGGGCGTCGACCCCGCGCGGGTGGTGATCGGCGGCCTGAGCGCAGGCGGTGGTCTCGCGGCGGCGCTGGTGTTGCGGGCCCACGACCTCGGGCTCCCGGCGCCTTCGCTGCAGCTGCTGGTGTACCCGATGATCGATGATCGCACGGTGCTCCGCGACGCCGACGACCGCCTGCACCGGCTCTGGGACCCCGCGAGCAACCGCGTCGGGTGGTCGGCGTACCTGGGCCGCACGCCCGGCGGTGACGGCGTTCCCGATCACGCCGCGCCCGCGCGCCGCCGTGACCTCGCGGGCCTCCCGCCGGCGTGGATCGGCGTCGGCACGGCCGACCTCTTTCACGACGAAGACGTCACCTACGCCGCGCGGCTGCGCGACGCCGGCGTGCCCGTGACCCTCGACGTGGTCGAGGGCGCCTTTCACGCATTCGACGTGGTGGCGCCGAACACCGCGGTGAGCCGACGCTTCTTCGACGCCCAGGTCGCGGCCATCGAGGGCGCCTGGCGCCCGGCGCGCGCCTGACCTTCACGCCCGCGCCGCGGGGACCGCGAGAGGTCCGCGCGGACTCAGGGAGAGCGCGTGGCGAAGGCGTAGCCCGCCTCCCAGGTGCCCTCGCCGAAGGGGGGGAGCGTGATCCCGCGCGCGGCCGTGGTGAGGCACTGCGCGATGTTGGAGAGCCCGAAGAACCCGCGCACGCGGATCACCGTGGGCGCGCCCGTGGCGGCGTTGTAGGTCACGTTGATCCGCACGCGGCGGTTGGGAAACGCGGTGCCTGCGCACGCGTCGACGAGCGGCGCGAGGCGGTTGCGCGCGTCGATCACCGCCCCCCGCGGCGGGCGCGGACCGCTGGGCGGGGCCGCGGCGTCGGGCTCCGACGCCTCGTCCGCGGCGGGACTCTCGGGCGGTGCGGGCGGCGGCGCGGCCGCCAGCGTCGGCGCGGGTGGCGGAGCGACCATCGGCGTCGGCGCGGGCGGCGCGGGAGGCTGCACCGGCGCAGCCCGAACCTGCACCCGCGCAGGGGGGACCGGTGCCGTCGCGACGCTCCCAGCGCGCGCGGTCACCCGGTGGCGGGCGAGATAGACCTGCCCCGCGGTGACGATGAGCGCCGCGGTCACCAGCGCCGCGCCGAGCACGATCGCCGCACGAAAATAGGGCCGCGCGCCCTTCACGACCCGCGCGCGTCGCGGGCGCACACGCCTCGGTGAGGGGCGTCGCGGCGGCGCGAGCTTCAACTGCGGCGGGAGGGGTGTGCCCACCACCGGGGTCGGTCCGAGGATCGGCACGCGCGGCGCCCCCGGGATCACCGGGGCCGGGGACTCGTCGGACTCGGGCAGCGACGCCACCGGGGACTCGGGGCGCGACGCGACGCCCGCCCACGCGCGATACCGCGACGGCGGCGCAGGCGTGAGGTGACCGAAGGGCTGCGACACCTTCGGGGGCGCCACCGCGGGCAGCGCGAGGCTCGGGTCGAGCTCCAGGTCCTCCCCGAACGCGAGCGTGTCGAGGGGCTCCGCCACCGGGGCAGGATCGGGCTCCAGATGAACGATCGGCAGCGCCGGAGGCTCCCCGAACGAGAGCGTCTGCAGCGCGAGGTCGGGCAGCGGCGCGTCGGGGATCTCCTCGGGCGGATCAACGACGGGGACCGACGGCGCGGGGAGCGGCGGCAGCTCCAACGACGGCGCGGGGAGCGGCGGCAGCTCCAACGACGGCGTGGGGTTCCACGTCGGTCGCTCGCTCGCGCCGCGCGCGAGGGCGTCGGCGAGGGCCTCGGCGAAGCCCGCGCAGGTGGTCCACGGGCGCTCGCGCTCCAGCTCGAACGCGCGCGCGAAGACCGCGTCGACGGCCTCGTCGAGGGGCGGGCGGAGCGCGCTCGCGCGGGCCGGCGCGTCGCTCAACAGGCTCGCGTGCACCGCGGCGTCGTCGTCGCCCGCGAAGGGGCGCGCGCCCGTGAGGCACTCGAAGGCGATGCACGCGAGCACGAAGGCGTCGCCGCGCGCGGTGAAGCGCCCCACGGCCTCGTCGGGGGAGGTGTACCCGGGCTCGCGCAGCGCGTCGGTGAGGGCCGAGGGGCCGGTGCCGTCGTGCAGGGCCTCGACGAGCCCCGCGCCTTCGAGGGCTACCGCGGTGTCGTGGTCGTCGAGGGCGATGTTCGCGGGGCAGAGCGCGCCGTGGATCATCCCGAGCTGCGGGTCGTGCAGGGTGTCGAGGGCGCCCGCGAGCTCGGCCACGAGCCACGCGACGGTGTGCGGCGGGAGCGGCCCGCGACGCAGCCGGGCGCGCAGGCTGAAGGGCGCGATGGCCCGCTGCACCAGCATCACGGTGCGCGCGCGCAGCTCGAAGCCCACGATGGGGGCGAGGGCGGCGTGGGCCACGCCCTGGGCGCGGGTGAGGGTGGGGCGGATCCGCGCGGCGACGCCGAGGTCGGTGAAGGGCGCGGCGCGCACCACGAAGCGCTCCCGGGCGTGCCCCGCGCGCTGGGCCGAGAACACCGCCGCGCGAAGCTCCCGCGCGGCCGCGCCGACGAGCACGAACTCCCCGCAGACGTGCTGACCGGGGGAGAGCTCATGCAGCGAGCGCAGGGCGACCATCGCGGCCCGAGAGTGTAGTCGTTGTCGCGCGCCGCGGGCGAACTCTCCGCGGCGATCAGCGCACCGGGCGCATCGCGAAGAAGGTCTCCCACACCGCGTCGCCCACGCCGTTGAGCCGGGTCTGGAACCCGTCGATGCGCTCGTGCAGCCCCGTGGCGAGGAGCTCCTCGGCGTCGGAGAATTCCAGCTCGGCCCGCAGCCGCCCGAGGGCGCGCTCGGCGCTGCTGGTGGCCGTGCTGAGCGCGTTGCCCGTGATCGCGTGCAGGCTCCGCTCGGCCTTGGTCACGCAGTACCGCATCGACCGCGGGAACTTCGGGTCGAGCGCGAGGAACTCCACCACCCGCGCGGGCGCGATGAGCCCCCAGCGCTTGCGGTACATCTCGAACGCGCTGGCGCTCTTGAGCAGCGCCGCCCACTGCACCTCGTCGTAGGCCGTGCCCACGTCGGAGACCTCGGGGAGCAGAAAGAAGTACTTCACGTCGAGGATGCGCGAGGTCTTGTCGGCGCGCTCCAGCAGCCGCCCGAGGCGCGCGAAGTGCCACGCCTCGTTGTGGGTCATGGTGACGTAGGCCGTGCCCACGAACTGCTGCGCCGCGAGCTTCACGTGGTCGTAGAAGTCGTGCGGGGCGGCGAGCACGTCGTCCTCGCGGCGGGCGGCCTCGGCGACGGCGAGGTAGGTGCGGTTCACCGCCTCCCACATCTCCGACGAGATCACCTCGCGCACGCTGCGGGCGTTCTCGCGCGCGGACCGCAGGCACGACACGATGGAGTTCGCGTAGCCCGCGTCGAAGGTGAGAAAGCGCAGGGCGTTGGCCCGCGTGGCCTCGCCGTAGCGCGCCGCGAAGAGCGCGTCGTCGCCCGTGGTGGCGATGATCGGCGCCCACTGCTCGCGGCCGCCCTCGGCGAGGTCCAGCGCGAGGTGGAGGTTCACGTCGACGAAGCGCGCCACGCTCTCGGCGCGCTCAATGGACCGGTTCATCCAGTAGATCGCCTCGGCGACGCGGCTCAGCATGACGTCACCGCCCCCCCGTGGAGGACCCACGTGTCTTTTGATCCCCCGCCCTGCGAGCTGTTCACCACGAGCGAGCCGGGCTTCAACGCGACGCGGGTGAGGCCCCCGGGGAGCACGAAGACGTCGTCGCCGTAGAGCACGTAGGGGCGCAGGTCGACGTGGCGTCCTTCGAGCTGATCACCCACGAGGGTGGGCACGCGCGAGAGCGAGACGGTGGGCTGGGCGATGTAGTTGCGCGGGGTGGCGGTGATCCGCCGGGCGAACTCTTCGCGCTCCGCGGCGGTGCTCGCGGGGCCCACGAGCATGCCGTAGCCGCCGCTCTCGGTGGCGGCCTTGACCACCAGCGACCCGAGGTTCGCGAGCACGTGCGCGCGGTCGGCGTCGTCGTCGCAGAGGTACGTGGGCACGTTGGGCAGCAGCGCGTCTTCGCCGAGGTAGTACCGGATGATCCTCGGCACGTACGCGTAGATCACCTTGTCGTCGGCCACGCCCGTGCCCGGCGCGTTCACCAGGGTGACGTTGCCGCGCACGTAGGCGTCGATGAGTCCGGGCACGCCGAGCAGGGAGTCTTCGCGAAAGGCCTGCGGGTCGAGGAAGGTGTCGTCGATGCGGCGGTAGATCACGTCGACGCGCTGAAATCCCTGCGTGGTGCGCATGTGCACGGCGCCGTCGAAGACCACGAGGTCGCGGCCCTCGACCAGCTCGATGCCCATCTGCTGCGCGAGAAAGCTGTGCTCGAAGTAGGCGGAGTTGTAGATCCCCGGGGTGAGCAGCACACACGTCGGGGGATCGCCGCTGCGCGCCGGGCGCACCTGCTCCAGCATGGCGCGCAGGCGCGAGGGGTAGACGTCCACCGGGCGCACGCGCGAGGCCTCGAAGACGTGCGGCAGCGTGCGCTTCATCACCTGTCGGTTCTGCAGCACGTACGAGACCCCGCTGGGGCAGCGGAGGTTGTCCTCAAGGACCATCCAGGTGCCGTCGCGCCCGCGCACGAGGTCGGTGCCGGTGATGTGGCACCACACCCCCTTCGGGGGCTTCATGCCGATGCAGCGCGGGAGAAAGACCTTCGAGCTCTCCACCAGCTCCCGCGGCACCACCCGATCGCGCAGGATCTGCTGCGGGCCATAGCAGTCCGCGATGAAGAGGTTGAGCGCGCGGATGCGCTGCACGAGCCCGCGCTCGATGCGCGCCCAGTCGTGGGCCTCGACCACGCGGGGCACGATGTCGAAGGGGAGGATCTTCTCGGTCCCCGCCTCGTGGCCGTAGACGTTGAAGGTCGCGCCCATGGTGAGCAGCGCGCGCTCGGCGCCCGAGCGGCGTCGCTGGAGCTCGTCGTCGCTCATGCGCTGCAGCCGCTGCACCAGCAGCGCGGCACCCGCGCGGGGTCGCCCGCGGGACTCGAAGAGCTCGTCGTAGAAATCGCCGGGGTCGTACGCGTCGGTGTCCATCGGGTGGGACCAGCCTACCGACGCTGACGCGGTGTGTTGAAGCGGGCCGCGCGCGAATTGACGCAGTGTTTACATGGGCGGCGCGAGGGCTTCATGGCCCCCACCCCCGACCCCGCCCCCACGAGTGCTTGGCTTTACCCAAAACCTTCGGACGCGGTTCGTGCCGCCGGCTCC